>JAUWBQ010000030.1 GCA_030601645.1 Candidatus Bathyarchaeota archaeon
TGCCCTCCCTCCTCGTCCTCCTGACCGCCAAGGTCCTCGTCGGAGAGGGCAGCTCGAGGAGGATGCTCGCCATGACGGGTTTCGCATTCATACCCATGGCCGCCCAGCAGCTCCTAAGGGTGCTGGACGCCATGACGATAAACTCCGCGAACCTCGCAGCCATAACCGCTTCACAGCTGACCTCAACCGGCCTCATCGGAAAGATAATCAACCAGGCGATCGGCGTCTTCACGGTCTTCGGGTTGCTCACGGTCCTGCTGAACACCTACGCCGTCTCCGCGAACTACGAGGCCGATACCAAGAAGTCTGCGACGGTGACCGTCGCCGCCTACCTGATCTACGTCCTGCTCCGCTCGTTCATCCCGATCATTTAACGGAGGCATCCAAGCATTTCACACTATCAAGGAGGCGGATGAGATATGGCACAAGAGGAACTGGAAAATAGGAACGTCGAGAACCTAGTGTATTTCTACCGAGATGAATTATTGTCGATGAAGGAGGGTGTGAGAGCCCGTGACCTCTTTCCCAAAGGCCTCCGCAAGCGTCTACGGGATTTCGGGATACTGGTCTACAGGCATGGACGTGGAGGCATCCGCTACGTCATCAGCTCGACAGCGCTTGAGCTGCTGTCAAGCTTAATCCCGGCGCCGAGCGAGTCCGCAGTCTAGCCTTCCGGATGCAGCGACGTTCGACCTATACAACAAGGAGTTACCTCCACGAGTGGGAATATCAGTCAATTGTCTTGACGAGCTTGTTCCATTTTACACTCCTCGATGAGCCCCCTGAGAACAGTCACCGCCGTCTCGGCGTCGCTCTCCTTGACGAGGACGTGGTCCCTGAGGTACGTGGAGAGGGCGTAGATGCTGATCCCCGCATCCGCAAGGATTCTCGATATGACCGCCAGGTAGCCGACGATAGCCAAGTCGAGGACGATGTCGAATGTGATCAGCCGATAGGGACCTTCCTCCTCGTAATCGTGAAAATTCTCTTTTAGATCGTCCCATTCCTCGGTTTTCAGGACGAGGGAGACCTCGGAGACATCGAAGGTAATGGACGAGAAGGGTTCCAAATCTTCCATGAGGCGTCTCGCTTTCTCCTCTTCTTCCCTGTCGATGCTGACGATCATCAAGGGTTCAGGGTACAGAACCACCTCGGTGGCGGCGATGAGCTTCCTGATGTCATCTCCGATTCGCATGATTACCGATACTATTTCCCGCCTACCGCTAAAAAAAGGCGAGTGTCATCAGAGCGGAAAAAGGCCGGAAGGAACTATTCGTCTTCAAAGAACAATGGTCATCCCATCATGGGCGATCTCAAAGCCCGCAGCCCTCACTATCTCCCTCATCTTCTCCTCGGGGTCTAGCAGCGGATTAGTGTGGTTAAGGTGCGTGTAGACCACCCTGCCGACATCCAACCCTTTCAAGGTCTTGAGGCTCTCCTCGACCGGGACATGCCCCAGATCGTAAGAGGTCTTCCCCAACCCGCTCATCCTGGCGAGTTCGTCGTCCCACCAGAAGGTCGCGTCCAGCATGAAGAGGTCTGCCCCCTGCACCCTGTTCAACAGACCATCCGACAGCAGGCCGAGGTCGGGAGTGTAGACGAACCGCCTGCCGTCAGCTTCCAGCTCATAGCCGAAGGTGCTGCTGGGGAAGAGTGTCCCACCCTCAAGCCTGTCCGTGTGGGCGACCTCGAATCCGGTGGCAGTCAGCCCGTCGAGAAACCCCAGCCTTTCGCCTTCCTCGAGGTTCCGGGGGGAGACGTAGTTCCTGACTAGCCTTCCGAGGTCGCCGAAGAAGCTGCTTCGACCCGGCGAACCAAACAGGAATCTGATGAGGTCCGGGGGCCCGTACACCGGTATCTCGAAGCTCTTTCCGGTGGAGAACTCGGCGATGCCGACTGTGTGGTCCCCGTGGCCGTGGGTGAGGAGCACGGCGTCTATCCTGCTGTGCCTGCCGGAATCCGCTTCCTCTGGGATGGGCGTTAGACCCACGGCCTCCAGCTGCTGCTTGAGGTCGGGTGTCGCATCAATCAGGACGTGCTGGCCCCCGTCTAGGGATACAGCCACGGAGGAGCGGGTCCTCCTCAGCCCGGGGGTCTCCCTGGCCCTGGTGCAGTTGGGGCAGCAGCAGTCCCACTGGGGGACGCCGCCGTTGGAGCCAGATCCCAACACCGTGATGAACATTCCATCAACTGTTCGCATCCGAAGTCTTAAAAGATGACTGGGAGTGCGGGGCTACCCTTATTTCCGGGGAAAGGGAGAGCTCTCTGGGATGGCGAGGGTTTACAGGCCTGCGGAGGACTCCCTTCTCCTGCTGAAGCACGCTAGGGGGAGGGTCCATGGGTCCGTCTTGGATATGGGGACCGGCAGTGGTTTCTTAGCTGTGGAGATCGCCTCAGAACCCCATGTGGATGAGGTCGTGGCCGTCGACATGGATCCGGAGGCTATCAGAGAGACCGTGAAGAGGGCGGAGGAAGCAGGGGTGGCTGATAGGATCGACTTCGTCGTCAGCGACCTTTTCCGAGGGTTGGAGGGTCGCAGGTTCAACTGGATCCTGTTCAACCCACCTTACCTTCCGTCGGAGGGAGCTGCCGACGAGGCCTCCTGGGCCGGCGGGAAGGTCGGCGACGAGACGACAATGAGGTTCCTTCATGAGGCGGGGGGCCATCTGGAGCTGGATGGGGCGATCATATTGGTCTACTCGTCCCAAACTGGTCTGGATCTGGGAGAGGTGGAAAAGATGTACACGGTCTATAAATTGGGGGAATCATCCCTGTTCTTCGAGAGGCTTGTCTGCCTGATGCTTGAACCCGTCAGCCCTTCTGGAACCCGAGATAGAAGCCGCCGATGAATGCGGCGCCGAAGGGGGCGTGGACGAAGAAGTCCGTGACTATGGACTGGGTCCCTGCGGCCTGCCCTGCGAGTTTGTTGGCCCAATCCTGTAGGGCCCCATAGTTGATCTGGATTATGTTCTCGTATGCGAGGTACTGGAGGCCCAGGAAGGCCAGGCCGATTATGACCGCCACCATCTTGGCGGCCTTCTTCAGGGCCCAGCCAGCCAGGAAACCGCCTATCCCGCCGATGCCTATCTCACCGGCTAGTGGCGTCAGGATACTGGAGAGTGACAACATCTCTCTATGACATTTTCCATGCCAGATATTTAAGAGGTGAGTTCGTCTCGGCGAGGGTGCCTTCTAGAGTTTGACCCCGAAGTTGATTTCTGTCTTTGATTGGGCCTTCTGGCATACTATGGCTGCTCGAAGAGCTTGTTTTATGTTAATATTTATTATACTTTAGCTACTTCGAACAATTGAAGAAATATGTGAACGAAATTTTCACATCGAAATGTATCGTCTATTTCAGCAGAGGGTTTTTATAGTCTTTCGAAACGGGGCAGCCCAGGCACCACTCGTTTTCATACCTGAGGCATTGCGAGCATGATAATCCGCACGGGGTCTCGTCGCTCTTTACGGGGTGAACGCTTAATGGTATGTCCCCATAGATGGGAGTACCCAGGTAATGGGTGTAAACTATGTCTACATCCTGGCGGTCTCGGAAGGATTCTATGGTGGAGTTCAAAGTTTGATCATTTTCTCCCCAGACCCCAAGATGGAGGTTCGCCTTTTCAGGAGTCCTGAAAATGTAAAGGACCCTGGGACAATCCTTGAGATATTGCTCGATCTTCTTCCTAGATTCATCGGTCTTCACTTCGAGGCCGACGCAGGCCATCTTGTACCCGGCCGATTTGAGGCTCAACCCTCCACTGATTATTATCTGTCCGTTATTCAACAATTGTTTTAACCTGTTGGTAACGGTGGGGCGGGAGGATTTCACCTTCCCGGCCAGATCGGTGATCGAGATCCTTCCATCCATCTGCAGCTCATGGAGGATTTTAAAATCGAGGCTATCAAGCTTCTTAGCCATCTCTTGTCTTTTCAAATTGTCACTAACTCATATTTATACCATTTTGTAAAATAGGCGATGAAGTTGATGTAAACAGTATAAGGAAGTATATACTTTCTATATAACCGAGTATGCAATTGTCTGAAGACCAAGTTAAAACGAAATTCAAAGTCGGAAATGTTAGGTGTTACTCGGTCGGAGAGGTGAGTCGCACCATCATCGAGGGAACCTTATTATTTTACCCTAAAGGGCTACGTAGTGATAACCAGCTGGAAATTGGTGTGATAACTGTAAGGTGTTCTCGGTGTCCACAAAGAAGAAAGGCCTAGCTCTCGTCTCGGGGGGGTTAGACAGCACTCTGGCGGTGAAGGCGATGGTGGATCAGGGTTTGGAGATGGAGGCCGTCCATTTCACTACCCCTTTCTGCAGCTGCGATAAGTGTGCTGTGAACGCCATCGGAGAGGAGTGTGGTATACCCGTCCATCACGTGTTCATGGGTCAAGACTTCCTGGACCTCTTGGTCGATCCGCCCCATGGCTACGGGAGCCATGTGAACATCTGCATCGACTGCCGGATCCTCATGCTTCGTAAGGCTCATGAGCTGGGAGAGAGGATCGGCGCCGATTTCTACGTGACGGGTGAGGTGGTGGGGCAGCGCCCCTTCTCGCAGAGGATGAAGGCGATGCGTCTCATCGAGAGAGAGGCGGGTCTCGAGGGGAAGATCCTGAGGCCTCTCTCAGCCCAGCTCCTCCCGGAGACAGATATTGAGAAAGAAGGCGTCGTGGATCGGGAATCTCTCTATTCAATCAGTGGTCGGAGGCGTCTGCCCCAGATGGAGCTCGCGAAGGAGCTGGGCGTATACGACTATCCCTGCCCCTCGGGGGGGTGCTTGCTCACGGATCCCCAGTTCTCCAAGAAATTTAGGGACTATCTTGAACACGAGGGGAGGCCAGTCTTGGAGGACATGGTGTTCCTCAGGATCGGGAGGCACTTCAGGGTGGGAGCGGCCAGGGTGATTGTAGGGAGGAACGAGGGCGAGAACAACCGACTGCAATCCCTGGCCGAGGGAAGGGGGATCCCCCACATGTCCGTCTCGGGCTACATGGGGCCTATCACGGTCCTGCTGGGCGGGTTAAACGACGAGGTTGTAAGCAGGAGCGCAGCCATCACTGTCCGGTACTCTGACGCACCCAGAGATGTTCCTGTGGATGTCGAATACCTCGATAGAACTGTCACCGTCCTGAAAGTTCTAGCCATCTCCGATGAGGAGCTGGAAGACCTACGGATTTAGACTGGGCTACAAGTGCTCTAACTGGTTCTTCCCGTTCATGATGACATATTTGCAGAACAAGCCTGCGGAAACCTGAGAGACCCGTAATTTAGATGGTATCGGATGGATTTTACGCGCTACCTTTGCATCTTTCTGACGGATTCGGAGGTGCCGATGTATGCTGTATCGGCGTATCCGAGGAAGAGGCCTGTCTCCAGCACCCCCGGTATCGCCTTGAGCTCGGCATCGATTTTTCTCGGGTGGGACAAGGGTCCGAAATCCGCGTCGATGATGAAGTTGCCGTTGTCCGTGACCACGGGGCCCAGCTTGCCATCTCCTGATCTGGTGGCTACATCGGCGCCTAGGGCCTCGATCTTCCGGAGCACGGTGCCAATGGAGAAGGGCAGAACCTCTATGGGTAGAGGGCAGCCGTCGCCCAGGGTTCGGGTGAGCTTCCCCTCGTCGGCGATGATGATGTATTCTCTCGTTGCGGAGGCGACGATCTTCTCCCTGAGCAGGGCGCCCCCTCCCCCTTTGATGGCCTCCAGACCCTCGTCGATCTGGTCAGCCCCGTCGATGGCCAGGTCCAGTTTGGGATGCTCGTCGAGGGTGGTGAGGGGGATCCCAGCCTGGGCTGCCTCCGCCGAGGCCTGGTAGCTGGTGGGGACGCCCAGGATGTCCGTGAGTTCCCCGGATTCCAATCGGGAGCCGATGATCTGGATAAGATGGATTGCCGTGCTGCCGCTTCCAAGTCCGATGACGCCGCCGCTCCGGACATGGGCTGCGGCGGCCTCCGCCGCCCTCCTTTTGGCCTGGTCCGTCCAGCTCATCGGCCAACCTTCCCTAGGCTTCCAGATCTAGTTTGTCCAGCTCCTCAAGCTCCTTGAGCACCTCGTTTCGGAGCTGTTCGAGTTTGGCCTCCACTTCCGACTTCGGCTTGGGTGCCTTGGGCTTCTCTTCGTCTTCGGCTTCCTCTATGTCTTCTATGTCCTCGATCTTCTCGACGGGAGGCTTTCTCCTGGGAGGAGCCCTCGGCTTCACCTCTTCTTTCTTGACTTCGATGTCAAGTTGTTTGAGGATGGCGTCGATGCGGATTTGGGTGCTGTTGAAGGTCGCCTCGAACTTCTTCATGATGTCCTCCCTGATCGTCTCGAGCTCGTTGAGAGAGACTACGAGCTCCGCCCGTTTCAGGTCTTCCGAGACTCTCTTGAGGTCGCTCTCGTAGCTCCTCGACAGGCTGACGCGTTCCTCCCTGTTGATCTCACCCTCGTCCTCGGCCTCGAAGAGGCGTTTGAGCATCATGCTGAAGAGCTCGCTCTGTAGTGTGAGGGTCCTAATGTTGCTCCTGGCCCTGTCGAGGTCCGACCGCTTGAGGTGGCGATCGGTCTTCGGAAGCTGGACTCTATCGCGTTCACCGGGGGTGATCCTATACAACGATGGGGAGGATTCTTCCTCGATGAACTTTAAGGGTTCTTTCCTCTCTCCGCTGGAGGACTCGCTGCTTGCTCTTATGAAAAGGTAGACTGCGATTGCCGCAACGGCCACAGCAGCTAGGCCGACCGAAATATCGAACATGGAGGGAGGAGCCATTCCCATTCATTTTTCATTAAACAGCCGATTATATATAAGCCTGAGCCTACATCGACCCTTTTCTAAGCCGTTCTCAACGGGAAACTGTGTTTTCAAGAAGAGAATATGAGAAGATATCTGTCATGAATGAAGCCCCTGTACTTGCTAATGAGATAAATGTTATTCGATGGAATGACACGGAATAACGTAGATATCATCGCTACCTTGGATGGGATGTGAACTCGATGGAAGAACTCGATGACGTACTCGGCCTCGGGAAGGTAAGCCGGGAGATACTTGAGCGCTCGGTCTTCCCTTTTCTGCCCCTGTTTGTGGCGCCCGAGCTGGATGGAGGGACGATCCAGCATCAAGGACGAATGGTGATTGCCCATAGCCCCTCGATTGGCGTCCCCCTCGAAGCCCTCGGCTTCTTCGCCTTCCACTATGCCGCCTCAAACGTGGCGGCGCGTTTAGCGCGCCCCAAACACATGGTGATCGGCATCTACCTCCCTCTCGAAACCAGGGAGGGGGACCTCAGAACCATAGCGAGAGGGCTTGGTGAGGAAGCGGCAAAGTACGGTGTAACGATAGTCGCGGGCCAGACGGCGACATACGCGGGGATCGAGATCCCCCTCCTGACGGCGACCTGCCTCGGCGAGGAGTTGAAGCAACCGAGGAGGCCGGCCGCGGGGGACATCGTCTTCGTCGTGGGTGGAGTGGGGGGTGAGGCGGTCTGGCTGAAATCCCTTTCAGAGGGGAAACGGAGCGAGGTTTGGAGGAGTTTCACCCCCCTGCCCATAATCCTGCGTCTGCATGACGTTGCGGGGGTTACCCTGATACACGATGTCTCGGAGGGGGGTGTGAAGAAAGCCCTCCATGAGGTCGCCACGGCGCTCGGCTTGAGGTTGGAAGTCGAGTCTGGGCGTCTCCATTTCGTCGAGGGGGTCGAGGAGCTCGGAGAAGACGCCCTGAGGCTGCCCACATACGGCTCGGTGATCGCACTGGCTGACCCCGACGAGGGAGACGAAGTTCAACGGGCTTGCGGAGAGTTGGGAGTTCCCTGTGCCCTTGTTGGGGTAATCAGAGACGGTGAAGGCCTCTACGTCGATGGCGTAAGGGTGAAGGACCTGAAGCGGATCGACCTTGACAAGCTGTACGGCACCTTCGAAAAAAAGGGTTAGAGGAGTTCAATCCCCTCATTCGTTATCTCGAAGGACAGCCATTCTAGAGGGTGGCTGGTCCCCTCCATTTTGACTATTCGCATCTCCCTCTGCCAGGATTCCTCGTTGAGCCTGAACAGGATTATGTTGTTGGCCACGTTGAGGTCCAGATCTGTGGCCTCGACGATCTTCATGTCCCTCTCGGAGGCTGCGGTCATCACGTCCACGTTGCAGATGTCGTCGTAATAGCTCCAGTTCACCGTCCAAGCCTCCACTGGGATCATGTACTCCACGTTCAGGGAGCCGAACATCCACTCATGGAAGTCTCCCGCTGCGAACCTCGTGACCCCTGCCTCCGTGATGATGTGGTCGAGGCGCTTCATCTCCTCGAAGTCTGTGAGGCTGAAATACCTGACCTTGGGGTCTCTGGGGTAGGGAGCGAAGTGGGGGAAGGCCTGGATGGAGACGAACTTCCCCTCCTCCTCATACGGTTCGATGTCCCATCCGAATGTCTTGAAGTACCACCTGAGCCTGGGGAAGGGCTTGTCGAAGACGTCGTACGAGACGGCCTCCCCGTTCTTCAGCCCCTCCCAGAGGAACTGCATCGCGAACACCGACTTGCCGGTGCCCGGTGGCCCATAGAGGATCGTGCGGCTTCCAGATTCTATTCCTCCAGTGAGCTGGTCGAACTTCTCGATTCCGGTCCTACGCTTCACCATTGTAATCGCTTAAAAGTATCATTTGCCCCAGATATTTGATTTTCGAGGTGAAGACTTATATTTCAAGTGGAATGAGTTGAAGAGAAGGGGGAGCTGGGCGAGAGCCCGGCTGAGAGGACGTTAAACGTCGACCCTTTGAACCTGATCCAGGTAATACTGGCGGAGGGAAAAAACATGGATGAATCCAGTTTCGATACAAAGGTTTTGGCTGAGGTCTCAGTCATGGTGGCACTGTCCCTTGTACTAAACTTCATAAAAGTCTACCAGCTGCCCCAGGGTGGCTCGATCACCCTTGGGAGCATGGTTCCCGTACTGCTGATCTCCTTCAGGCGGGGGCCGAAGGTGGGCGTCTTCAGCGGCGTCGTCTTCGGTCTGGCCCAGATGCTCCTCGACGGATGGTTCTACAGCCCCGTTGGGATGGTTCTGGACTACCCCCTCGCCTTCGGAGCTCTGGGACTGGCGGGCATCTTCAAGAAGACCCCCCTCGTCGGCGTCGTCGTAAGCCTCACGACGAGGTTCCTCTCGCACTTCATCTCGGGAGTCGTCTTCTTCGCGATGTACGCCCCTGAGGGGATGAGCCCGATAGTCTACTCAGCGATATACAACGGGAGCTACATGCTGCCCGAGCTGGTGATAAGCGGGATACTGATCTACCTACTCATACAACGTGGGGTACTGGACATCAGCGTCACATGAACAGAACCAACCCCCCCTTTTTTCACTCAATTAAAACACGCTCATAACTCATCAGAAAAAGTGCTATGACCCCCTACCGGTCACAACGATGGACCCCCGGGCGGGCTTCCAACTTGAAGTAAAAATGCCCCTAATATCTGAATATTTTCGTATTAAAATGAAATTAAATAATTGCGAGTCCGGTGGTATTTGGACCCAATAAGGTGCAAGTCCTATCTCATGTTATTTGCGCGCGTGTTCCAGTAGAGGAACGGATATGATTGATGCGCACGCTCGACCACTGATACGTTTATGATCTTTTGAAAACGCGCGCGCGAGGGGAGTTCGGCTCTGGTGCGGGGGGTGGGAATCCCACACAGATTTACTAGTAAATTCTCAAATGTTTAACAAGTTTTTTCTCGAATTATCTTATTTTGTCTTACTCTGCTCCTCTACTGAAGATAAATATTGATCAGCTATTGTGTACCAATCTTGTTCTTTCAATACTATAGGTAGGAACCTCCATACATCCCTACTTACATAGAATGAAACCACTGATCGTCGCCGAATGCTTGACTCCACTAGGTCTAGCATCAGATTTTCTACTTTGAAGTAATTTAAAATTCTATTTCGAATTGAATTGATGGATTTTATTGTACCAAAGTCATCGATTGAGGCAAGTCTTGTGACTAATTTTAGGAATTCATCCCATTTTTTAGAGCTCATAAAATTTTGAAGTGATAATAACTCTCCTCTCCCTTTTTCCATGTTCTCTCTGTATCGTTGATAATCTTTTTCAAAGAAATTCGATTCGTCAACATCAACTCTTTGACATAGTGAACTAACCAAACTACTCAACGAACGATTATCTCTATTTAAATTCTCTACAAAATCAGACTTTTCTAGTCTTTCGATGTCATAATTTTCAGCGCCCTCAATTGTAACAACACATCCGGGCAAAGTAATATCAATATAAAAGAAAATATCCCTTGTATCCTCATCGAGTGTACCCCTATATTGTATTAATTCACTTCCTGAAAGTACCATAAACAAGTTGATGGATCCCACAACAACGCTTTCACCATATTTATCAAACAATTCTAACTGTTCTTCATATGATAAATATCTAGATAACCGAACCGTAGGCTCAAAAAATAATTTATTTCGATTTGTCTCATCAATTGAAACATTAAGAGCAATATTACCAAAAGGGTACTCGTCAAGTTCCTCTCGCCATTTTTTTTCAAAATCAGAAAACGTCTTTGGTTTAAGGCGATATATTGAGCCCTCATCAAGACGAAGCTTTCTGTCAATCTCGCCCAGATAATAATCAGGTAAAAACTGTTTTACCTCGTCAAGATTATGTGGATAATCTACCGCGATCTCTCTTTTCCCCTCAAAATCTTTTAAACCCATATCTACTGCTCTAGACCTAGATTCAGGACTCATCTCGTCCCAAGAGTCAATTAAGCTGAATAAATGGTCAATTCGATTATCGCTTTGGGTCAATTGTTTCTGCCATTTATCCTTAAACTTTTCTAGCTGCTTCGTCGTAATTGGCATTAGTATCTTAACTATTACATCTGAGAACGAAGTATCCTCGAGTAGTTTTAGGTAAAGGAGCTTTAGATATTCTCCAGTTTTTAATCTACTACTTTTTCGAAGTATCTCATCGCTGATTAATTGTTTCGAAGAGGCTATTTCGAGTAAGTTATCAGCAAGCTGCGAGTTTCCGTTATCGAACGCATCTGCGATTAATTGTCTTATCTCTTCAGTTGTCACTAACCTAACTTTTGTGGTTTTCTTCGATGGTTTAAAATCCAAAGGTTCAGGTATAATGTAACTCTCAATAAGCCAAGACCAGAACTCTAACTCCTTTTTTGAAAGGTCGCTTGGAATTTCCATCATTACTACAACTTATTTTTTCTTATATAAAGTATATCATAATTATAGATAAATATGTAACATAAGAGAAAATCGTCACTCTTAAATAATGGAAATGTCACATAATGAATTGAAGCTATTGGAGCTTTTGTAACGTTGGGAAAGAGCGCGGGGAGATCGGGTTTTCTTACCGAAGAAGGTGCAAGGAAGTATGATTCCTGATATAAATTATCACATGACTCCAAGATGCAATATGTCGTGCAGAATTTGCTTTGCACGCTTCAAAGGAGTTACTGAGCTTAAACAATCTGAATCAATTTATCTAGTTCAAAGAATTGCTGACTACGGATTTAGAAAAATTAATTTTGTCGGTGGGGAACCCACACTAGTTCCATGGTTGATAAAGGTGTTGAAAGAGGCACGTAATTATGGATTAATCACTTCAATAATCACTAATGGTTGGAATATTGAACGAAACTGGCTTGACGAACATTCAAGATACCTTGATTGGATTGGAATTAGCATTGATAGTCTCTCTCCGATTACAAACAAAAAGTTAGGCAGAAAAGTCCATGGTGTTAAAATACCAGATAATAAAACGTATTTTTATTCAATCGACCTAATTCGCGAATATGACGTTAAATTAAAAATTAACACAGTAGTAAATCGACTGAATAAAAACGAAACATTCCATAATATAATCACAAGAGGCTACCCCGAGAAATGGAAAATCTTCCAAGTTTTAATAATAAAAAACGAAAATATGAATGCCTTAGATCTTTCTGTTAGTCGAAATGAATTTGACTCGTTTATTCTTCGTCATTCAGATCTTTCTTCGGTGACTGAAATATACCCCGAATATTGCGACGATATGATGGGTAGTTATCTAATAATCGATCCTTCAGGGAGACTAGTAGACAATTCACAAGGAAAATATCAATACAGCGATTGCATTCTTGACGTAGGATTTCAAAGAGCATTGGAGCAAGTGAGAGTTTCTTCTGAAAAATTTCAGAGAAGACAGGCCCCGAGAAAATTACAGAATATTTTCACTGAAACGATAAGTGAGAGGAGGTGAAAAAATGGGGAAAAGAAAAGGAGGTTGGCCAAGTAAAAAGCCGGGCAAACCTTCAGGTAAGGATCGTGATAATAACCCTCCAAAAGGCAAAGGCAAGTAACTCGAGATAATCCATCCCTTTTTTTAACATAGACACTCGCTTGATAACTTCTATTCATAGAGGGACTCGAACTCAGCGCGCGCGCAGGCGGAAAAAGCCCGGAGGTGGATGGGGGCCAAGGGCTACAAGCCGTCCACCCTCACCAACGTACTCGGCACCTTCAATCAGCTCTTGTAAGCCGTGGAGACCAAGGAGGCCAATGTCAGGAACGACGTCGATGCGTTCCTGGTTAACCATGAGACCCCACTGGCATCGAGTTTGTGTTCTGCGGGGGCTTGAGTGGGACTCAGTTCCACTTCCTCTTTACCATTCACCTAAACTGCGCGCGCGAAAAAAATATTGGGTTACCACTTGTTCCAGTGGACCCGCTCAAGGTTGTAGTTGTCCCTAGGCGCCTTCTCCTCGGCTGGAACACCAAGGGACACGATGCCCAAGGGAGTCACATGGTCAGGCACCCCAAGCAGCTCTTTCGTCTCCTTTATCAACGCCTTGCTAGGGTGAACCCCGAGCCATACAGCCCCAAGACCCTTTGCGTGTGCCGCGATCAGGATGTTTTCAATGGCAGCCGCACAGTCATGGATCCAGAAGTCTGTTTCCTGTACCTTGTGGTCACCCAATACG
>JAUWBQ010000092.1 GCA_030601645.1 Candidatus Bathyarchaeota archaeon
GCGGACAAGCTGGATCAGCTCAAAGCCGCGACGACCGTTGTGGAGGATGCCTTCAAGAAGGAGCGACCGGCCCAGTACTTCGCAGCCATCATGAGTGGTGAGACGACCGAGGCACCCAAGATACTCAGGAGGGAGGCCGCCGAGGCCATGGAGATCGAGCAGCCCAACATAGGTTCGAAATACCTCTCTGAGAGAGCCACGGGCATTGTGGAAGGAAAGCGATCCTATGGCTTCGTCGCAACTCTAGAGGTTAAGGACGAAGCGGGGAAACCCTTGGATCTTGGGTATGAGGCGCTGGAGAGGATGAGACTGGAGGTGCAGTCAAACTTCCCGGAGGTCTCCCGGGTGCTCTATTTGATAAGCGGGAGGGAGAACGACGAGGGCTATCTCGTGGCGATGAGGGCCGTGGAGACCCAGGACTTCCTCACGGCGGAGGTCTCCCAGATCCCCTGGCAGACGCTTGATGGTGCAGCCAAGAAGATCCTGAGCACCTGTCCGAAAGTGGTAAAAGTCTATTACGACGTTACGCCGAAGCCTCCCGCCACCGTGGAGTTCGAATAAGAGAGGGATGTATGGGCTATTTCAAGCCCAGCTTCTCCATCTGGGCGAGGACTCCGTTCTTCAAGTATATCAGATCGTTCCCGATGGTGATGAAGTTATAGCCCTTCTCCATGCGATCCTCTATCGTCTTCCCCGATGCCTGGTGGATCCCTGTGGCCTTTCCTGCGGCCTTGGTGGCGTCGAAGACCCGGTCTATAGCCTTCTGCACCTCTGGGTGGGATTGATTCCCTAGGTGGCCATAGGATGCAGATAGGTCGGCTGGACCGATGTAGCTGACATCGACGCCCTCGACTGAGACGATCTCCTCGATTTTCTCGACGGCCTCCTTGGTCTCGATCTGGCAAATGACCAAGATCTCATCGTCAGCCGTCTCGTAATATTCAGAGTCGAACATCGAAGCTCTCCTAGGGCCGCACCCCCTCAGACCTTTGGGGGCATACCTTGTCGCCTTTACGGCCAGCTCAGCTTGCTCCTTGTTGTTGACCCAAGGGACGACTACGCCGTACGCGCCGATGTCCAGAGCCCGCTTGATAGCGACAATGTCGTTCCACCAAGCCCGGACGATGGGGGTGGTCTTGCTGTCGCCCCTCATAGCTTGCATCAGGGTCTGGGCCATGTAGATGTCAAGAGGGCTGTGCTCGGTGTCGAAGACGAAGTAGTCGAAACCAAGGGAAGACAACATCTCCGTCGCCATTGGGCTCTCGACCGTGATCCACGTGCCGTAGACCTGTTCTCCTCGGCTCAACCTCCTTTTGAGTTCGTTCCTCATTATTTTATTCTCCAGAACGGTTCTATTTAGGGTGAAAGGAACAGGTATATATCATTCACGCATGTTTGGGGCAGGACATATGCCCATGCGATAATTTATTCAATATTCCTCGTCGGATGACCTATCCTTGATGAACCAGTAGGACATCAGGAGGATCTTGTAAAGGGCGTAGACGCCGAAAATATTCGTCCCTATGATCAGAAGTAACCTAACCGGATCGTTAATCTCCATGAGGCTTCAACTACACTTCACTATCCACACGTAAATATAAATCCTAGCGAATACAGACCGAAACTGACAGAAAAGAAGGTTATTGGGTGGAGATGTACTCGACCAGAGCATATGCCAAGTCCTCGATGTATCGTTTTCCATGTTCCTTCCTGGCATTGGCTGGGTCGCCGATCACCCCGATGAGGGAGAGAGCGTCGATCCCACCCTCGAAAATCTTGTCTGCCTCCTTCTCGGTGAACGCTCCCACATAGCCTGTCGCCTCAGGGATCCTTTCCTCCTTCACCAGGTCCCCCCTGATCCACATCACCATGGAGACCTCGGACTCTCCAGCGTGTGCACCCGACTCTTCTGGGGTCACGCCTAGCTTAGCGCTCGTAGTTTGCAGGATCTCTACGAACCGCTGGAGGTCGGTGTAAGCCACGATCTTTACCTCGGGGTGGGATCTCTTTAGGTCGTCAGATATCTCCGCGAGGGGTCCGAAGTTCCCCCCGTGGGTGGGGATGATGACCACCCTCTTGAAGCCGTGCCTCGCCAGGCAGTCGACGTAGTCTACGATCACACTCTGGAGGGTTTCCCTCCTCAGGGATATGGTCCCGGGGAACTTCATGTGGTGCTCTGAGCAACCCAGGTTCACGGTCGGGCCCTTCAGAGCCTTTCCCAGCTTGTATGCCACAGACAGAGCGAGCTCGTCGCCTAGGAGGGCATCAGTGAAAACTGGTAGACACGGACCGTGCTGCTCGTTGCTGCCGACCGCAAAGACCACGGTCTCATAGCCTGACTCCAGAGCTGTTTTAATGTCAGGCGAAGTCAGCTCCGCAAGGTTCACGTTGTCGAGCATATCAAATCACCTAACGTCTATCCGGACACTCTCAAAGCTTTAACATTGATCATCCAAAACATGTCAATGTGTGTTCACTCCAATGTTGAAGGGTCTACCAGTCGTCTTCGAGGGGCGGAGGATAACTCTCAAGGTGTAAGGACGATACCTGTATCCCGTCCATAAGAGGATCAACGGCAGAAAGATGGTCGTATACTCGGACACCGGGAGAGAGGAGGAGATCAACTACGATCGAGCCGAAGACTATGAGCTTGATGACCCCTGGAAGAGGATGGCTCTGCTGCGGCCTGCCAGGGCCATGAAATGCCCCTATTATGAACCAGCAGAGGGCGGCGTTGAGAAGTGCAGTGTCGCGATCTGCACAGACAGTGAGCTGCTTGGCTTCTCGGAAGGAGATGTCAAGCGGGTTCCCTTCGACCCCGGTAGACTTAGACCGTTGTAGGAGAGAGTGAAGGAGTTTCAGGAGAAGTCAGAATGGAAGGATCTAATAGAGAGAGGTGTGAGAAAAGTTCTATCCTAGGTCCATAGTAAACATTTTCATTGATGAGAGATATAGCAGTTTTAGACATGTATTCGGAGAGCCACTGTCACCTGAGAAGTATCGGCGAGGAAGCGGTCTCGAAGGCTGAAAAAGCAGGCGTCAAGCTCGTGCTCACGGCTGGAATAGACGTTTTGTCATCGGAAGAGGCGGTGAAGACCGCTGGCAAGTTCAGGATCGTGAAGGGATGCGTGGGCATACACCCCTGGAGGGCGGACACCTACAGCGATGTTGCGTTGAATCTGCTCGGGGAACTGGCGAAAGACCCTGAGGTTGTCGCGATCAGCGAGATCGGGCTGGACTACGTGGGGCGGAGGACTCCCGAATGGGAGTTCACGGAGGAGTACGTCGGCCCAGAGGTCCAGAAGAACGCTATGAGAGGGCAGATCGGGCTTGCGAAGGAGCTTGGGCTGCCAGTGCTCGTGCACGACAGGACCCCCGGAGAGGAGGTTCTGGACATTCTCGATGAGGAGGGAATCATCGAGGTCGGCGCCGCCATCCACGGATTCAGCAAGGGTCCTGAGTATGCCAGGAGATGCGTGGAGATGGGGGTCTACCTCTCCATAGGGAAGAGGTCCATAGAGGCGGGAAACGAGGACCTAATGGAGGCCATCCGCCAGACCCCCCTCGAATGGCTCCTCACAGAAACAGATTCAGGAGACCCGACCGGAGTCATCGTCGTGGCCGAGAAGATCGCCGAGCTGAAAGGCATCACCACAGAGCAGGCAGGCAAGGCTGCCACGGACAACCTGAAGAGACTCATAAGGCTATGACAAGCCTTTTCCCCTTTTTTCGAGCCTAAAAATAATATCCTCCGAACGCCAGACTTTGCCACAGGGTGAGATCCTGTCATTAGGCATCAGAGGCAGATTCGTAGTAGGATTCGACGGCAGGCGCGCGCGCAGTGGAAGTAGATCTCTCTGCCATTCGCCGTGATGTGGAACTCCCCTATATCCACATCGACGTTGAGACGCTCCCCGCCGTGCCTGATGTTAGAGGCCTCACCATCTTGGATATTGGCCATCCAGAGGTCGATCTCCCTCAAATTACCCATCCTGACGGAGCAGAACCATATCTCGCCATCTCCCACCCATTGACAGCCATCCAACGAGACCCCCTCCTCAATGAGCACGACCCTCTTGGCCTCCCCCCACTCGCCACCGGTCTTCTTAGAGTACCATATCCCCGTGACTCCGTCGACGATCTGCAGCTCTGCCGGCACCGAGGGATCGGGCGTGAAGAAGAAATAGTACTCTTCTCCGGTAGGCGTGATGAAGGGAGAGTCCTTCGCGCCAGCGGTATTGATGGTGTAGGGTATGGGGACCTGCTCATCCCACAGAGGAGAGTGGAGGACAGGTGGATATGGGCTGTCTCCGTGGTCACCTTAACTGCGTCTGCCGGGATCAGGTTCAACCGATCTGTGGGAGGCTCAGACTCGAGGGCCTCAGGCTCCTCAGGCCCTGTGATGTCGGTATCTGAGCCCCGGCTCCCGGTCTCATCTGGCTTGATCCCTGATTTCAGAAGTTTGACGCCCACTACGCCCAAGATTAAAACTACGATTATCAGAGCCAGCGTCTTCGATCTGATCATGGGAGTGTTCCGCCTCTCCGATAGTTCATTCTTGTTTAAAATAACTGATGGAGCACAGATAATTTATGGTCTTTTAACATGTATAGCCTACCTTGTTTTTTCCCTTTTTTGGAATCATATGCGAAGAATGGGAAAAAAGACCTGTATTCGCCATGAGGGGGAAAACCCTTGCTGTTTTCGTTAGAGAAGCCTTATATCTGTTTTTCATGGCGTAATAGCTAATATAACGGGTGAAAAAGATGAAGAGAAGGGTCGTGGGATACCTGCTATCTGCGGCATCGGTCTACCTGACGATGGATTTCCTCACCAAGCTGTTCCTAGAGATATTGAGCAACTTCACCGTCTCCGTGATATAGACTCCTCACGGACGCGGGAAGCCTCACTGTCTCTGAATATATTGACATCACGAGCACTTGATCACCGAGATTTTTCGTCCATAATCCGATTCCGATATATTGATTCCTTGAAACAAGGACCATCAGCATTATACTCGTAGGAAGAGGATCGTCGCGTGCAGTGTCATGAGCTGAAAGCTACTTGCGGTCATCCAAACGGGATCGGAAGATCTATACAAAGGAGATAGGGTCTTCGCCTCGCCCTGAATAAGTATACCAACCCGTTTAGGAAGAGGCTGCTCGACGAGATCAATATGCTCATCTTCGTCATGGTGGTAGGCATCGTGAACCCGAACATGCCCTTCCACGATGAGTACAAGCAGAGGATCCAGGCCCTGGTCGAAGCAGGTATAGAGGTGGCAGCTTGCGTATCCATCGCAGGGGCCATCGGCCTTGAGAAAGAGGTAGAAAAGCCGGAATCAAACTCGTCCACGCCTCCGTCTACGCCGAAGAGCATGTCAGCCAGGGCTACACGATAATGACATTCTAAGAATCTAGGACGAGTTACTAACTTTCATGCCGAAAACGTTTCTTGGCGTTAGATATTAATGTGACGCGTACATGAATCGAATGAATTGGTGCTAAGAGAGACCATCTTGGGTAGAACAGGGTTAAAAGTCAAGATCCTAGGGTTTGGAGGCATACCCATCCAGAGAGTCACCGAGGAGGAGGCCATAGGGGTTGTCCGCAGATGTCACGAGCTCGGCATCAACTACTATGACACGGCACGAGGGTACACCGTCAGCGAGGAGAGGATCGGGAAGGCACTCGAGGACGTCCGGGAGGAGGTCATCCTCGCGACGAAGTCTGGCCGTCGTACGGGGGAGGAGATGGAGGAGGAGCTGGAGACAAGCCTGAGGAACCTGAGGACCGACTGGATAGACGTCTACCAGCTGCATAACGTCTCTTCTATGGATGCGTGGGAGAGGATCAAGGCTCCTGGAGGCGCCCTCAAGGCCCTCTACAAAGCCCAGGAAAAGGGGAGGATTAGGCATCTAGGGATCACGAGCCATGACCCGGCCGTTCTTGCAGACATTGTTAGAGAGGACATCTTCGAGACGATAATGATCCCCTACAACTACCTCACCCTGAAGCCGGAGGATGTACTGCTGCCCCTCTGCCATGAGATGAACGTGGGAACGATCGTCATGAAGCCCTTCGGAGGCGGCGCTTTCTCCAACGCGAACACCGCCCTGAAGTTCGTGCTCAGCAGGGAGCACGTGGATATCGCCATCCCGGGCATGATGACTGTGGAGGAGGTGGAGGAGAACTTCGGCGTAGCCTCCGATGCGCACACCATCTCGGAGGGGGAGCTGGAGCTCATCGAGAGGGATAGGGTCGAGCTCGGGAGCAGGTTCTGCCGGGCCTGCAACTATTGCCAGCCCTGTCCCCAGGAGATTCCCATCACCTTCGTCCTCCGCGCCGAGAGCCAGTTCCTGAAGAGGATGGGCTGGAGGCCAGGGACGGAGGAAAGGATCGCAGAGGCCGTTGAGAAGGCGGAGTCTTGCATCGAGTGCAGGGAGTGCGAGGGCAGGTGCCCGTATCATCTGCCCATCAGGCAGCTTCTCCCGGAGAGGGCGGCGTCCCTTTCCAGGCTGCTCGAGGCGAGGAAGGGTTAATTCACCAAATTTTTTGGTAATTTTAACTTTAAACGTCGAAAACATGGATTCTAAGTATTTAACAAGAGAAAGAACCCGTGTTCTCCCGTCTTTTTTATATATGCTTGAAAAAATACAGTCGTTCATAATTCTATTAAAGATGGTTCCTAAGGTATGTTAATTAATCCCGAATGAAGGGAGAGCTGTGAGCGAGAAAGCGCCAAGGAAGGCAAGCCCGTTTTCAGCACCTGTAATCATCTTCATAATATCCGCCTCTTTCGCCTTGGTCACCGCTTTCATGTGGATGGGGAAGACCAGCGAGCTTTCCAACTTGGAGGAATCGGTCGAGATCTTGAACTATACTAGCACCGTGGACCCTCACAGGAACTGGGAGATCGTAATCTTTCTGAATAATTCTGGCGATGCCCCTGTCGTGTTGACAAACGTCTACGTCAGTAACATGGAGGTGTCCGTGTATGGCGCTGATGGTCCGAGTTCCACCGTCAGCACCATCACGACGGATCTGATGAAGAAGGGCGAGATCCCGATGGGAGAGAAGGCGAAGGTTACCATCTGGATCGGGGCGAAGTTCGGGTTCTTGACTTCGGGGAATATGGTGAAGATTCAGATTCTGAGCTGGGGCGGGTTAAAGTTAGAGAAG
>JAUWBQ010000169.1 GCA_030601645.1 Candidatus Bathyarchaeota archaeon
GTGCGTCCTCCATCCTCAGGGTCTTTCTCTTCCCCTCCCCTTCGAACCCGAGCTTCCCCCAGAAATCCCGGGCCTCGTCCCAGTGGATGTCGTCCAGGGAGACGGTCTCGTAGCCCATCTCGCGCCACCTCCGGATGGCCACCCTCATGGCCGTGGTCCCGATGCTGCCGTCCCTCTGCTTCTTCAGGATGTAGACGTACTCCACCCAGACCCCCTTCTCAACGTCCTCGTCCTCCCAGGCGTCTATGAATCCCACTCTCTTCCCGTCTAGGTTGATGTTCAAGGAAAGGCCGTGGAACACCTCAAGCTCGATCTCGGGGGGCATCGGGATCACCCGTGGAAGCTGTGGTACAGTTCGAATGTGCAACGCTAGGCTCTTAACCTCTTTGGATCCAGGAAAAAGGTCATCCCTCAGCAACGTATATAACACGTAGGACGGTTAATTGACCATCCGCGGAGAAATGCCCCATGACAGAGGAGAACCCATCCCTCACAAGGTTCCGGTTCCAGCGGATGCTGGAGACTCTGGAGGAAAAGGAGGGCCGGGGCACGGAGCTCATCACCGTCTACATCCCCCCGGGGAAGCAGATAAGCGACGTGATGAACGACCTCCGCACCGAGTGGGGCACCGCAGGCAACATCAAGTCCAAGACCACCCAGAAGAACGTCCAGGGCGCCCTCACAAAGGCCATGGAGCAGCTCAAACTCTTCAAGAAGGTGCCCCCGACGGGCCTCGTCCTCTTCGCAGGAAGCATAGCCAGCGAGCAGCTGGGCGTAGGAGACATGGAGACATACGTCCTCATCCCCCCCGAGCCCATCGGCATCTACTACTACCGCTGCGAGCACAGGTTCATGCTCGAGCCCCTGTACGAGCTCCTCCGGGCCGATGACGCCTTCGGCATCCTGGTCATAGACTCCAAGGCCGCCACCTTCGCCATGCTCAAGGGGAAGAGGGCCGACATCGTCAAGGACATCAGCTCCGGCGTCGCGGGGAAGACCCGGGCCGGAGGCCAGAGCGCCCGCAGGTACGAGCGCATCAGGCAGATGCACCTCAACGAGTTCTTCACAAGGGTCGGGAAGCACATGACAGACATCTTCCTCGACGTCCCACGCCTCAAGGGTATCATCGTGGGAGGCCCCGGCCCCACAAAGGAGGACTTCCTCAAGGGCGACTACCTCCACTACGAGATCAAGGACAAGGTCCTCACCACCGTGGACACGGGCTACACCGGCCACGAAGGGGTGAAGGAGGTGGTGGTGCGCTCCAGGGACTTCCTGAGGGACGTCCGCTTCTACGAGGAGCGGAAGATCGTCCAGGACTTCCTCTACAACGTCGGCCAGGAGACCGGCCTCGCCACCTACGGCGAGCGGGAGGTCATCCAGGCCCTGAAGGTCAACAACGTCCGCACCCTCCTCCTCAGCGAGGGGGTCCGCCGGGCCCTGGTCAAGCTCCGCTGCCGGGACTGCGGGTACAACGAGAACCGCATCGTCGACCTCGACAGGCTGGAGGAGTTCGAGAAAGAACTGGACGACCTCAGCTGCCTGAAATGCGACAACGGGAGCTACGAGATCGTCGAACGGGAGGACCTCATAGAGACCCTGGTGAAGATGGCCGAGGGAACCGACGCCAAGGTCGAGGTGATATCCACCGAGACCGAGGAGGGAGAGATGCTCACCAGGTCCTTCGGCGGCCTTGGTGCCATCCTCAAGTATCGCCAGTTCGGCTAGAGACGGTGAACCGCACATTCGGGTAGCCCTCGACGGCCAGCTCTCCCCCTTCCCCCTCGTGGATGTCCACGTTCTCCGCCTTCAATGTCGCCGAGATGTCCTCTATGCCCAGGGCGAGGGCCTCGGACTCCCGGGGATCCGAGGCGTAGACGGAGACCTCCTCCAGCTCGGCGTTCAGGGGGATCCCCCGCCTGTTCTTCTCCCTCCTGATGTCCCTGATCACGGCTATGACCAGATCCCCTTTCCTCTCGGCCTCCTCGTCCACGAAAGATTCATCCGCCTCGGGCCACATGCTCAGGTGGATGCTGTCCGACTCGCCCCCAGAGTACATGTGGCTGTAGATCTCCTCGGTCAGGTGGGGCATCGCCGGGGCCAGGAGCTGGAGCATCCTCCTCACCGCGTAGTAGAGGGTCCACTGGGCCGAGGCCTTCTCGACTCCCTCGCCGTAGAGGCGGTGCTTCACGGCCTCAAGGTAGTGGTCGCAGAAGACGTGCCAGACGAAGTTCCGCGTCGCGTCCACAGCGTTCATGTAGCTGCAGTCCTCGAACTCCTCCGTCGCGGTCCTGACCACCCTTTCCAGCTTGCTCAGGATCCAGCGGTCCAATGGCTCCAGGTCTGCCTCGGCCGAGGGGTCGTAGTCCTCGAGGCGCATGCTGGCGAACCTGCAGGCGTTCCAGAGCTTCCTCATGAACCTCCAGCCGTACTCCACGTCCGCCCAGCGGAAAGGGATGTCCGTGCCGGTGCTCCCTCCGGTCGCTGACCACATCCGGGCGGCGTCAGCTCCAAACTTCTCGAACACCTCCGGCGTAGCAACGAAGTTCCCCTTCGATTTGCTCATGGCTCGCCCATCGCTTCCCAGCACCATCCCGTTGATGAGCACCGAGTCGTAGGCGGTCTCCCCGAAGAGGGCGAGGTGCCTCACCATCAAATAGTAGGCCCAGGTCCTGATGATGTCCTGTCCCGACGGGTGCACCGAAGCAGGGAACAGGTTCCTCCAGTCCTCCCTCTCTGGCCAGCCCGCGTGGATGGCGCATGTGAGCGAGGAGTCGAACCAGGTGTCCAGGACATCGGTCTCGGGGTCCCATCCGGTCCCCCCGCACTCGCATGCTTCATCGATGGTGGTCACCTTGGGATCCACGGGGAGCTCCTCGGGTTTCGCCAACCGGGTATTCCCACACCGTTTACAATACCAGACGGGAATCGGCGTTGCGAATACCCTCTGCCGGCTGAGCACCCAGTCCCAGTCGAGACCGGTTGCCCAGTCGATGAGCCTGTACTTCATCCAGTCGGGGAACCATTGAATCTCCTTGGCCGTCCGCACCACGTCGTCTGTGAGGCTCATGGTCCTCATGAACCACTGGTCGGTGGCTACCACCTCGACCGGGGTGTCACACCGCCAACAGATGCCGATCTCCTGGCTGAGGCTCTCCGTCTTCCTGAGCAGCCCTGCCTCTTCGAGGTCGGAGACGATGGCCTCCCTGGCCTCCTCTATGCTCATCCCTTGATAATCGTCGGCGGCTTTCGTCATCTTCCCCTTGCCGTCGATGAGCTTGATGACGGGGAGCTTGTACCTGGCCACGGCGATCACGTCCGCCTTGTCGCCGTATGTGCAGATCATCATGGTTCCCGTGCCGAACTCGGGGTCGACCTCGTCGTTGGCTATGATGGGCACCTTCCGTTCGGACAGCGGCAGCTTGGCCTCCTTTCCGATGAGGTGGTTGAACCTGCCGTCGTCGGGGTGGACTCCGATGGCCACGCACGCCGGGATGTACTCGGGCCGGGTGGTGGCGATGAGGAGGTCCTCCCCCTCGACGCTGAACGCGACGGTGTAGATCTTCCCTGTCCTCTGCTGCCGCTCCACCTCGGCGTCGGCGATGGCCGTCTCGCACCGGGGACACCAGTTAATTGGATGCTCCCCCTTGTAGATCATGTCTTTGTCGTAGAGGATGAGGAAGCTGAGCTGGACCTTCCTCATGTACTCGGGCTCCATGGTCCTGTACTCTAGGCTCCAGTCCACGCTGCAGCCCAGGCGGATAACGGCCTCCTTCATGACGGCGATGTACTGCTCTATCCACTCCTCGCAGAGCCTCCGGAACTGGTCCGGGGGCAGGTCGCTCCGCCTGATGCCGTGGGCCTTCTCCACGGCCACCTCCGTGGGCAGCCCGTGGCAGTCCCAGCCCTGGGGGAAGTGGACGTTGAACCCACGCATTCTCTTGTAGCGGGCCCTC
>JAUWBQ010000085.1 GCA_030601645.1 Candidatus Bathyarchaeota archaeon
CGGGCCTGGTGCAGAGCTACTTCGACCCGACGCTGGGAGAGGTGGTTTTGGAGGTCGAGAAGCCCGGCGTCGCCATAGGTAAGGGAGGATCCAACCTACTAGACATAGTGAGAAAGACTCGGTGGAACCCCAACGTGGTGAGGTCTCCTCCGATACCGAGTCTTACAATAAAGCAGATCAGGGGCTTCCTCTACTCCAAGAACAAGGAGAGGGAGCGCTTCCTGAGGGAGACGGGGGAGTCCATCTTCAGGCCTCTGTATAATCGATCAGGTGATGTGCGGGTCACCTTCTTGGGGGGCAGCAAGCAGGTGGGCCGCTCCGCCATCCTCATCCGGAGTCGGGAGAGCTGTGTCCTCCTGGACTGCGGCATCAACCCTGGCACGAACAGGGCGATCAACGCCTTCCCGAGGTTCGACATAAAAGAGTTCGACATGAGCGGTCTCGACGCAGTGGTGATCTCCCACGCCCACCTCGACCACTGCGGCTTCGTCCCCTACCTCTTCAAATACGGATACGATGGCCCGGTCTATGCCTCTGAACCCACCGCCAGCCTGATGACACTCCTCCAGGGTGACTATCTAGACGTCATGAACAAGGAGGGGAGATACCCGCCGTACAGCGCCGAGGACATCAGGGAGGTCATCATCCACACCATCCCCCTAGCCTGGGGGGAGGTCACCGACGTCTCACCTGACATCCGCATCACGCTGCACAACGCAGGCCACATCCTAGGCTCGTCGATAATCCACCTCCATATCGGGAAAGGGCTGCATAACATTGTCTACACGGGTGACTTCAAGTACGGATACACGACCCTTCTGGCCCCCGCGATCTTCCAGTTCCCCAGGGTCGAGACCCTGATTATGGAGAGCACCTACGGAGGGCCTGACAACGTCACTCCGCCTCGGATGGAGACTGATGCCGAGTTCGTGGAGTTCACTAATCACATCCTGAAGGGGGGTAAGATGATCATCCCCGTGCCCGCCGTCGGCAGGGCTCAGGAGATCCTCATGGTCATCAACAAGTACATGGAGGAGGGGACCCTCACCGAGGTTCCCGTCTACATCGAGGGCATGATCTCCGAGGCCACGGGGATCCACACGGCGTATCCCGACTACCTCTCTGCAGAGCTGAGGGAACAGATACTCAGGGAGGGCGTGAACCCCTTCGAGTCGGACTATTTTACAGTCGTGAAGCAGCACGATCTCCGTGACGAGATAGCCGAAGGGGAGCCGTGCATCATAATGGCCACAGCCGGGATGATGGAGGGGGGTCCCGTGATGGAGTACTTCAAACGCCTGGCACCGCAGGAGGAGAACGGCCTCGTTTTCGTGAGCTACCAGGTGGCGGGGACCCAGGGCCAGAGGATCCAGGCGGGGATGCGCTCCATCCAGACCTTCAACCACAGCGGGAAGATGCAGGTCACCAACATACGGCTCACCACCCATACCATCGAAGGTTTCTCAGGCCACTCCGACCGGAAGCAGCTCCTGAACTACGTGAGGAAGATGAGGCCGACCCCCCGGAGGGTGTTCATGGTCCACGGCGAGGAGTCCAAGTGCCAGAACATGGCCAGGACGGTCTCACGATTCCGAGGTATGCGGGCGCATGCTCCCGACCTGCTTGAGACCTTTCGCTTAGCTTAGAAATCCCGGAACGGGCTAGGCGCGCCAGATCTTCACAGTCTTTGGCGTCAGGATGACCCTCTCCTCTCCGAGGCGGGCGATGTCGCCGGCGATCAGGGCGGCGTACTCGTTTAGCTCGTTGATGGCCCTCTTCACGTCCTCGATGTTGTGCTTAGCCAGGGGCGAGACGTTGGTGATGACGATGTTGCCCGCCCTCACTTCAGACTTAATAATGTCCACGTCTTCATACGCCTTGAGCGGAATGGCCTTGATATACGTCTCGGTGGGGGATTCGACATTCGCCTCGCTTCGGCCTATTATCTTATCTATCACGCCTCTCACTGGGATCCCATCCTCGAATAACCCTAGATCTGGCCAGGGGTTACCTACTGTGTTAGTGATATCTTCTGCCTTTAAGCTTTATTAATGAGCGTGTAGTGATGCCTTCCGATAAAAAGCCGTTATTATTTAAGAGGCGTGTGCTGCGTCGAAAGGACGCGAATAGACTGAAGGAAGAGGCCTTAGGGCTTTTCGTGACAGGAAAGTATCGGACCATTAGCCAGGCCGAGCTTGAGGACGGTTCTATGATCTATCTCTTCGATGGTGAGATGCTGCTCACAAGAAGGGATGGCATCCTTCTCCCAACCCTGAAAAACCCCAATCTGGAGAGATTCCCCTCCGTGATAGTGGACATGGGGGCGATACCCTACGTCTGTAACGGTGCCGACGTGATGGCTCCGGGGATAGTAGAAATAAGAGGCAAGTTCGAGAAAGATGCCCTGCTGATAATCAGAGACGTCCAACACGGAAAGGCTCTTGGTGTGGGCTTGGCGCTGGACTCCTCGGAGGACATGAAAGAGATGAAGAGAGGAAAGGCGGTCGTCAACCTCCATCACGTCGGAGATAAACTCTGGGAAGCGATCAACTAACTCATCAAAGCACCAGTGACGATGATTTACCTAAACTAGAAATCTTAGTGCCAGAACAATTGCAAAGGAGACGAAGATGAGGGCGAGGGCCAACATGGAGGCGGTGAACAGCTTCCACCAGAATCCGAAGCGTTCATATCCCCTTTGGTAGTTTTCAAGGTACTCCCGGAAAATTCTGGTTAGCCTCTCTGTGACCCCCTCACCCACTTGGAACCGCCTCTACATGTTAGTTTGTTACATTGCTCCTCGCATAAAGTTTATCTTGTACAGGGCATTTTTTCAGGAGACCCGGTGATTCGAATGGGAATTCTTGACGACATTAGGATTCTGGACTTCAGCCATGTCTACTTCGGCCCATACACTACCATGATTCTTGGAGATATGGGGGCAGACGTGATAAAGATCGAGCCGCCTTGGGGGGAGGCCGCCAGGCTGTACCCGCCCCTCTATGGAGGAATGAGCGGCGTCTTCCTCTACCTCGACAGGAACAAGAGGGGAATGACTCTCAACCTCAAGGAACCTGAGGCCAAGGAGATTGCCCTAGCTCTCGCTGAAAAGAGCGACGTGTTGGTCGAGAACTTCAAGCGTGGCACGATGGACAAGCTCGGCCTCGGGTATGACGATATAAAAAGTGTAAAGCCTGACATCATCTACGCCTCTCTGAGCGGTTTCGGCCTCGACGGCCCCTACATGGAGAGGACGAGCTTCGCCCCCATCGCCGCAGCCATCTCCGGCTGGATGAGGCTCACCGGAGACCTCGTCGACCCCGAAGGGCCTCCCATTAGATCGGCTGAGTGGCACGGGGATCTGGATCCCGGCCTCTGGGGGGTCATATCGATACTAGGAGCCATCCGCCACCACGACAAGACCGGGGAGGGACAGCTCATCGACGTCTCCCAGCTTGACACGATGATCGCCCAGACCGGAGTTTCCATCACCAGGTACACAATGAGCGGCGAGCTGCCCTGGCAGGCTAGGAAAAAGTACATGGGCCTCAGCACGTTCGGCATGTTCCAGGCCGTCGACGGCTATGTCTACATCGCTGCCGACCCCTACATGGCGCCGCGCCTCGTGAAGGGGATGGGGGTGGAGAGCCTGGAGACGACGGAGGAGCTCAGGGAATGGGTGTCGAAAAACAAGGTGGACGACATCGTTAAGGCTCTTGTCGCCGAGTCCATCCCGGTGGCTCCAGTGCTTCAGGTGGACAAGACCCTGGAGGACCCCCATGTGAAGGCGAGGGGGATAATCTGGGAGGCGGAGCATCCAACAGCGGGCACGGTCAGAGCTCCCGGGTTCCCCGTGAAGATGAGCGAGACTCCGGGTTCGTACAGGCTTCCGGCGCCCCAGCTTGGAGAGCACAACGAGGAGATCCTCACCCAGCTCCTCGGCTACTCGAAGGAGCAGGTGGAAGATCTTAGGAAGGCCGGGATCTTAGGATAGCCTCGTAAACCGTTTTAAATCCTTCAACCTTTCTTTAAACGGATCATCATGCCCAATTTCTCCGAGCTGAGAGCCGAGATGGTCAGGCGCTACCGGAGGGCTGGGTACATCAAGACGGAGGTGATTGCCCGGGCGGTGATGAGCGTGCCCCGTGAGGAGTTCATGTCGCCTTCGTATGTCGAATACTCGTACGTCGACCAGCCCTTCCCCATCCCTGGGGACGGCAGGCAGACGATCTCAGCCCCCTACATGTATCCCATGTTCTATGACCCCCTGGGATTGAAGGCCGGAGAGAGACTCCTGGAGGTCGGGGCGGGCTCGGGATACGGCGCAGCTCTGGCCCGCGAGCTTGTAGGCCCGGAGGGGTTCGTCGTCTCGATGGAGATAAACCCCGCTACCTTCCGCTTCGCCAAGGAGAACCTGAAGAGAACGGGATACGACGACGTCGTCCTAGTCCTGGGAGACGGCTCCCTAGGCCATCCTGAGATGGCCCCGTACGACGCGATATGCGTCACAGCGGCCTGCCCAGAGATCCCCCAGCCCTTGATCGAACAGATGGGGGCCCCAGGGAGGCTGATGGCACCGGTGGGCGGCAGCTACAGCCTCTACGGCCAGGACCTCGTGCTCCTGGAGAAAGACGCCGAAGGCCATATGGAGAAAAGGGTCCTGATGAAGGTCTCCTACGTCCCCCTCACCGGGAAACATGGGTATTCGAGGAGGGAGCGGGGCTGATACCTGTTTTAAGGGATAGTACGCAAACCTTAGGTGAAGGGTCTTGAAGGCTGGGTTGGTTTCCCGGGTAGACAAACAAGAAGCCCTTGATGTGGTCCGCGGGATCTACGATTACCTTGTATCCAAGGGTGTACAGGTCCAGATGGAGACGGAGATAGCCCTCGCCATGGACATGCCCGGAAAGAACTCGGACCTGGGAGACATGGATACGGACTTCATGATAACCGTGGGGGGGGACGGAACCATACTGCGGACGGCGATGCAGATGCAAGAGCCTGGCACCCCCATCCTTGGAGTCAACCTGGGCAGCAGAGGCTTTCTCACCGAAGTATACCCAGAGGACGTGAAACCAGCCCTCGACAAGGTTCTCAAAGAAGAATACGTACTTGAGGAGTGCCTGAAGCTCTCTTCCAGGAACCCTGAAATGGACAAGGATTTCCCGGACAGCCTGAACGAGGTCCTCGTGGCATCGCCTCTCCCCTCCAAGGCCCTTGATGCGCGACTCATCATCGACGGGAAGCACATCCTCGACATCCAGGCAGACGGGATAATAGCCTCCACGCCGACAGGCTCCACGGCATACAACCTCTCCGCCGGGGGGGCCATCCTCTCGCCAGATTTGGATGCGATCATCCTCACAGCCATCTGCCCATACAGCTACTTCCGGAGCATCGTCGTCCCCAAGGAGAGCAGAATAACCATAGAGCTGCTGAAACCCGAGGCCGAAGCCCTTGTGATCATAGACGGTAGGGACTATACCGCGGTTAAACCCCTGTCCTCGGTAGAGGTCCGGGTCAGCCAGCACAAGGCCAGGTTCATCAGGTTCAGATCCTTCTACGAGAGGCTGGAGAGACGCCTCGTGTTCAGGCGTATGAGATGAGGAACACCGGATCACAGCAAATCAACTGCATTTACTCGTGGTAGATATGGATGAGAAAGATGCTCAGGGTCACGTACTGCTCCTCGACACATCAGCCTTCATACTGGGATACATGGCGACAGATACCAACGCCGAGCATTACTCAGTCCCCGCTGTCCGTGACGAGTTGATCGAGGGGAGCCTAAACCGGCTCAGATTCGACAACGCGGTTAGCACGGGCCATCTGAAGGTATTGGACCCAGCCCCAAAGTTCTCAGAGGAGCTTCATGAGGTCGCCAGGGAGATGGGAGAGGAAGGAGTCTTGTCCATAACCGACAAGCAGCTGCTGGCTCTGGGTTTATCACTGTTGTCTCAGGGGAAGGTATCAACTGTGGTATCTGACGACTACTCCGTACAGAACATGGCTAACAGGCTGGGCCTGGGTTTCAAGAGCCTAGCAACGCCTGGAATACAGCGGAGATTCGACTGGATCGTCTATTGCCCTGGTTGCCGGAGGAGGTTCGAGGACCTCCAGAAGGGGAAAACCTGTCCCATTTGCGGCACCGAGTTGAAGCGGAGACCGGGAGACAAGAAAAGAATCAGTTAAACCGAGGGGCTATCAGAGCCGGGGTATGAACGTCCCGAAGGATAAAGGGAACGGGACGCTCAAATGTCCACATTGCGGGACAAGATTAAAAGTGGGTAGATTGACAGATTATACTGAAGGATAATGTCCAGAAAACAGATGGATGAAGATCCAAAAAAAAATTACGAGACCATCAGAGAACTCGAAGCCCAAAATATGCCTCCTGAGGTCATCGATAGCATTGTAAAGCTCAAGAACATGGCAGTATATTATTGTTCAAATAATCCCAATCCAGATGCCTGTTGGGACTTGAATTATATAACGCTCTTCAAAGTTCTGTCTTTGAGGAAATATAGATAAAATCAACAGACCTCCAGTCTCGATGGTTTTTTGAAGTAGGTCAGTTATTTGACATTGGTTATGGTGGTGCTAGGAATTTTATCTTTTACCTTATATTTTATTAATGTATTTTTCGGGGCAGGTTGGAGTGGTGATAGATTTTGACCGTCGACATGGTGATCAGATATGGGAGGATATACACTCCCCAAGGTTTCTATGATGGAGACATCGTCGTTGATGATGGTAAGATCCAGTCCCTAACAAAAAGTAGTCTATCAATCCAGGCGGATACGGTGCTGGATGCAAGGGGAAACCTGGTGCTGCCCGGGATGATCGACATGCATGTCCACTTCAGGGATCCAGGGTTCCCCGATAGGGAGGACTTCCAGTCGGGTACCAGCGCCGCGGCCGCCGGGGGGGTGACCACCGTGGCTGATATGCCGAACACCGTTCCCTCGGTGACCTCCATAGAGGCGTTGAGGGAGAAGGTTGAGATCGCCGATAGGAAGGCTTTGATCGATTTCGCTCTGATCGCTGGCGCAGGAGAGCTGAGCGCTGATATGCTGGTTAGCCTGGCTAAGGGCGGCGTGGTCGGTTACAAGACCTTCATGATCGCCAGATTCAAGGAGCTGGCCGCCTCCGACGGTCAGATGCTCGACAACTTCGAGACCATCGCCGAGACGGGGCTCCCCTGCATGATCCACGCAGAGAACGAGGACATAGTCTCAAGGGGGATAGAGAAGGCGAAGGCGTTGGGCAGAGTTGACCCCATCGCCCACTCTGAGTTCAGGCCCCCCATAGCCGAGGTCGAGGCCATCGCGAGGACCATCATGCTCGCAGGGGAGACGGATGTCCACCTCCACATCTGCCACATGTCCACGAAGGGAGCAGCGAAGGTCTTGGGCTGGGCAAAGAAGAGGAGGAGAAAGGTCACTGGGGAGACCTCGGCCAACTACCTCCTCCTTAACTCTGAGGTTATGAAGAAGGTTGGGCCGTATGCTAAGATCGATC
>JAUWBQ010000120.1 GCA_030601645.1 Candidatus Bathyarchaeota archaeon
GCCCAACGTCTCCCCGTTGATCATGGCGACCATGATCTACGCGGTGGCCGGGGCGATGATGGCCGAGGCGGGATTGGCGTTCCTCGGGCTCGGCGATCCCAGCCACAAGAGCTGGGGGATGATACTCCACTATGCTGAGACTTCGGGAGGATGGTACGCAAACATGGGCTACCCGGCGTGGTGGTGGATAATACCCCCGGGCCTCTGCGTAGCCCTGACTGTGATGTCCCTCGTGCTAATAGGGCAGACGATGGAGGAGATAATAAACCCGAGGCTGCGAAGGCGCTAGCCCAGACAACAAACTACGTAAATTCTTTTATCCGCTCCGATTACCTAGCGGCCATAATATTCACACCGTGAAATGAGAGATCAGCCACCCATGCCGTACTTTTCCAGAATCCTGTAGACCTCGTCCTGGTCAACGGCCTCAATGGTAACTCTGCTCCTGTCCTCCTTCACGAGGGTCCTCCCCTCCTCCAATGGCCTGATCTCACCTATCAGGGAAGCTTCTACACCCATCTCCAGCAGCGACGAGATCATCTCTCCTGAACTCTCCGGCTCCACCACGATCAACAGGGCCCCCGAGCCCATCAGCTTCAACGGGTCGACATCCAAGGCCTCACAGATTACGCGAGTCTCCTCGGCAACGGGTATGCACTCCTCATTTAACACGACGCCTACACCCGCGGCCTCGGCCATCTCCCACACGCCGTTCAGGAGGCCCCCCTCCGTCGGGTCGTGGAGAGAGTGCACCCCGCCAACCTCCACCGCCTTCATGGCCTCGGGGACCACACTGATGCGTTCGATCATACTCTGAGCAGATAGTAGGATCTCTTCTTCAACTTTTTCACGGAGAATTTTTTCCAAATCTCCTGCCAAGATTGCCGTGCCTTCTATCCCAACCCCCTTGGTCAGGACAATGGCATCACCGGGCTTGGCGCCCCCCGTCGTCACGTACTTATCCTTCTGGACCTCCCCCATCATGAAACCGATGAGGATCGGCCTATCCAACCCGGGAGTCGTCTCCGTGTGCCCCCCGACCAGGCTCACACCCACCTCGACGCAGGCCGCGTGCATCTGATCCATGATCCCTTCCAGAAGTTCCTCGCCAGACCCCTCCGGGAGCAGAGTGACGCACAAGAACCACAGCGGCCGAGCACCAGTGGAGGCGACATCGTTCGCATTCACGTGGACCGCCAGCCAGCCGACGTTGCCCACGGCCCCGGTGATGGGATCCGACGCCACCACGAGCACCCGGTCCCCCACATCTATGACCGCCGCGTCCTCCCCCACATGGGGCCCCTGGAGCAGCCGGTCGCAGGGTACGCCGAGCCTCTCGAAGACGATGCGCCTCAGAACCTCCGAAGGTATTTTTCCAGTCGGGAAGCGGTGCACTCTGGCCATATAGAGCCCTCAAACATAGTTTCCGGATTCGGGATATAGGTCTTCCCAAGACGCCGTCTGCTCTGACTTTTCAGAAAAGGCTGAGGAGATCCCGGAGACGTTTTATGACAGTGACTCCTTCACAGCCTCCAGACTCGTAATGTTGCAGTATGGACTCTGCTTTGGGATTGTTTCCCCAGTTCTCCCTGGGCGAATCCCTCCTGATCAGGACGGGGTGGACTCCAGCCGCCTGCGACCCCTGGACATCCTCGGGGGAGTCGCCCACGTAGGCCACCTCGGAGGGCTTCAGACCAGTTTTTCTGAGGGCGACGTGGAAGATTTCAGGGTCGGGCTTGGAGACCCCGACATCGTCCGATATCACGACTTCCTCGAAGTATTCGTCGACCCCCAACTCCGAGAGGAGGCTGGGTATCCTGGGGGCGTGATCCCAGTTGGTGATCATGGCGAGCCTGAAACTCGACCCCAACGCCTCCAGCGCTTCGTGGGTCTCCGGATCTAGGTACATGTCCCTGTGCCACACCCCTATGATGTGTTCCACCGTCCGCCGGACATGCTCCCGGTCGATGTCCAGACCCAGCCGGTGACCCAGATCCTTCACCCGACGCTCGAAGAGAGTCATCTCGGGGTTTTCGTATTCCGGCTCGGACTTTTCAAAGAGGCCTTCCGCGTACGGGGTGAACTCCTCTTTGGACATGGATAAGCCGCGCTCGGCCATGCATACGTGGAACGCCTCCAGCCAATCCGCCCAGGCGGCTGCGAGGTCCGAGGAGAGGAGGAGGGTCCCGTGGAGGTCGAAGAAGACCCCTCTGATGCCCTTCATATCCGTCAAATATCTTCAGGTCGTTTTTAAAGGGACTGATCAAGGGGGCGGGGTGAGGAAGACCCACTTTCACCCACCCCTCCACAGACAGTACGTTAGAACGGACATAAAGCATAAATCAGGGGCGGAGGGACTCCAACGCGGAGAGGGACCCGTGAGCCGGCATAGGAGCGTCTTCATAGACGAGGGAGTCCTGGATCTCAACTACGTCCCGCCCAGACTCCTCCACAGGGACGCCGAATTACGATTCCTGAACGGCCTGTTCCGGTTCGTCATCGAGGCCCCCTACGAGATGAGCCAGAGGGCCGTCATCTTCGGCGGCGTGGGCAGCGGCAAGACCGCCCTCGCCCAGCGCTTCGGCCTCAACCTCAAGGAGGAGGCGGGGCGCCGCCGGGTCAAGGCCGAGTACATCCACGTCAACTGCCGGGAGAGCCGGGGCAGCCTCTTCATCGTCCTCCAGAGAGTCATGAGGCGCCTCCGCCCCCAGTTCCCAGACCGGGGCTTCTCGGCCAACGAACTCCTAGACACCCTGATGAGGATCCTGGACGAGGACGACCTCCATCTCGTCCTCTGCCTCGACGAGGTGGACGCCCTCATAGAGAAGGAGGGGAGCGACGCCATCTACAACCTCAGCCGGGTCCAAGAGGAGAGGCTTGAGGGGCCGAGGAGGCTCAGCCTCATCCTCATCGCCAAGGAGCCGGAGGCCTTCAAGGGGCTTGACAGGAGCACCCTGAGCACGCTGCAGAGGAACGTCGTCAGGATGCCCGAGTACACCGTGCCCCAGCTCTCGGACATCGTGATCAGCAGGGCCGAGGCGGCCTACAGGGCCGGCGCCATCTCCCCGGGGATCGTCGACTTCATAGGGGAGCTCGCTGCTTCGGAGAACGGGGACGCCAGGTACGCCATCGACCTCCTCTGGAGGGCTGGGAAGTACGCGGACACCGCATACTCCCGAGAGGTGCTGCCCGAGCACGTGAGGAAGGCGGCGGCCAGCCTCTTCCCGGCCCTCAGGCCCGAGGAGATCCGGCAGCTGAGCCGCCACGAGCAGTTCGCCCTCCTGGGCATCGCCCGCCACTTCAGGCACAGCCCCGAGCCCCACGCCACCACCGGGGAGGCGGAGACGAGCTACCAGGTGGTATGCGAGGAGTACGGGGAGAAGGCCCGGGGCCACACCCAGTTCTGGAAGTACCTGAACAGGCTGAAGGGGACGGGAGCCATATCCACCGTCTTACGGGCCTCCGAGAAGGGGAGGACCCAGCTCATCAGCCTGCCCAAGGTGCCCGCCGAGGATCTGGAGAGGGAGTTGATCAGGATCGTTGACCAGGGCTGAATTAGACGTCGAGGAGCTCATGGGCTCCAGGGGCCGGATCCGGGTGCTCAGGGTGCTCTCGGAGAGCCGGGAGCTCAACATCAGCGAGGTGGGCCGCCGCACCGGGATGAACTACACAAGCGTCGAGCGCCACCTCAAGGCCCTCAGGGATATGGGCCTCCTCAGGGAGAAGAGGTACGGGAAGATACGGATCTTCGAGGCCACCTTCAGGGCGATCAACGTCAGCTTCGAGAGGAACAAGGGCGTAAGGGTCGAGGTCGAGGCCCCCGGTCAGTCGTAGACCATCGTATCCAGGATTCAGAGGCCTTTATTATCATCCAGACGACAAGAATTTGTGATGTTCAGCTTCGTCCAGGGGTTCAGGGACAACAATGTGGCCAAGGACGTATGCAGGCTCATCGGGAGGCTGGCCGGGGAAAGGAGGATCAGGATAATCCACGTCTGCGGCACCCACGAGGACACCATCACCAAGTACGGCCTCAGGAGCCTCCTCCCCGAGAACGTCGAGGTCCTCAGGGCCATCATCTACCCTCAGGACTGCCCCCTGTTCAACGCCGCGTGCACCCCAGAGACCCCGGTGGGCCCCTGCATGGTCTCCACGAAGGACAGTTGTTTCATAGCGGCGAAATACGGCGGGGAAGAGTTTAGATGACGGTCGTCCGAGTCCATCTGTACATCTCGGGCCGGGTCCAGGGAGTCTACTACCGGAGGAACGCGATGCAGGAGGCCAAGAGGCTCGGCCTCACCGGCTGGGTGAGGAATCTCCCGGACAGGAGGGTGGAGGCCGTGGCCGAAGGGGGGGAGGAGGGGGTCGAGGAGTTCGTCCGATGGTGCTGGAAGGGCCCTCCCCTGGCGATAGTTAGGGGGGTGGAGATCCACCGGGAGCCCGCCACCGAGTGGTTCGACACGTTCGAGATCAGGTACTAGGAGAGGGTTTGGACCCTCGGAGCGGGAAAGGGGAGAGACTAGGTTGAGGAGCCTCACCCTCCGGGAGGAGCTTGCAGATTTTGAGACAGTCTCCACGGGGGAGGAAGAGTTCAGGAGGCACGCGGATTTCAAAAGGAAGACCCTCGTGACCGCAGAGCCTCGGCTGGTATGAGGCGGGATGACCGAGAGATTATGCCATTTTTTGAGGATTCGTTTGTTATTTCGTCACTAGGTTTTTAGGAGACTCTTCGATATTCATGCCCTCGTCTGCGTGGATGAAAGGCTTTGGAAGCTGAAACGAAGAAGGAGAGCCTGTGGCGGAGCAACCTAGGGGTAATGATGATCTCCTCGGGCCTGTGGCGCATCGGGGGCAGGATGACCTGGCCCTTCTGGGCCCTCTACGTCCTCCAGCTGGGGGGCAACTACTTCCACGTGGGGCTCATCTCCGCCGTCAGCTCCGTCTTCAGCCTCATCCCCGCGTTCTTCGGGGGCTACCTGGCCGACGCCTACGGCCGGAAGAAGATGATCTACACCATGAGCTTCCTGCTGGCCTTCAACACCGTCATCTACCTCCTGGCGCCGAGCTGGGAGTGGCTCCTCTTCGCCCGTTCCCTGGACGCCGTGTTCGGGGGCCTGCGCCAGCCCGCCTTCAACGCCCTGCTGGCCGACTCGACCAAGGCGGAGACCCGGGCCATGAGCTACGGCATGTGGCAGTCCATACCCCCTATCTTCGGGCTGCTCTCCCCGTACGCCATCGGCCTCCTGATGGACAGGATCGGGATTCTTCCTGCCCAGAGGTGGGCCTACGTGATCCTCCTAATCTTCTCCACCCTCGGGGCGTTCCTGAGGTACAGGTATCTGACTGAGACCCTCCCCCCGGAGGCGGTGGAAAAGGTGAGCGCTGTCGCCATCGTCCGGGAGACCTTCAGCGGCTTCAAGGAGACGGCCCGGGTGCTCCCCCGCCAGATGTGGATCCTCATACTGATGGGCAGCCTCTTCATGTTCGGCGCCTCTACCGGGGGCATATTCCTGGTCACATACGCCACCGACGACGTCATCCACCTGACCGCGGCGGAGTGGGGCCTCATCAACACAGCCTCCATGGTGGTCAGCATGATGGTGAGCATGCCCTTCGCAGCGATGGCGGACAGATACGGCCGGCTCAAGATGGTGCACATCTCACTATTCCTCACCCCCCTGATCCTGGTCGGCTTCGTCTACAGCGGATCCTTCATGCCCGCCTTCCTCTACTTCATGGCCCTCACCATCCTGGGGGCGATGGGGAGCGTCGCCAGCCAGGCCCT
>JAUWBQ010000087.1 GCA_030601645.1 Candidatus Bathyarchaeota archaeon
GCCCCGAGGCCGAGACCTTTCGCCTGACGCTGCCTTCGGCGAGTTTCCCGGTGATGAGGAGAATCTTCAGGACCGCCCCACGACTCCCATGTGAAAACTAATCCTCTACGATCGTTACGACCGCGCCTTTGTTGTCTGGCCTGGCGTAGAAGGCCTCCCCGCTCCTGCCCCCTGAGTTGAGGAAGACTTCGAGCTTCCCGGCGACCTCCTTGGCCTGTTCCTCCCCCTCCACGAGGCCGTAGAAGGCCGGGCCCCACGAGCTCTGGCCGACGCCGTAGGCCCCGTTCTCCAGCAGGAAGTTCACCCCGGCCTCGATGAGGGGGTGGCTGAACCTGCCTCCCTGCACATCCTCCCAGAACTCGCCGAACTTTAAGTCGATCCCCGTCATTGCCCCGCCGAAGGCGGCGATGTCCTTCTCTATGATCGCGGGGATCATCTGCATCAGGACCATCCGGGATATCTCCCCTATCAGGGACTCGGGCGGGGGCTCCAGCCTCTTGAAGGCGTCGTCCTCCGCGGAGCCGCTGTGGCTCTGCTCTATGCTGGGCAGGCCTATGACGAAGAGCCAGTCCTCCGGGATGTCGGATCGGAAGAGGAGCGGGGGGATGCCGTTCTCAAGCTCGACTCTCCGCCCACCGTCGACGATGAAGCCGCCGTGCTTGAACGCGTAGGTCCCGATCCCCGACCTCATTGAGCGATTCAGCTTGAGGGCGATCTCCTCGGGGGACAGGGCAAGCCCGTACAGCGCAGAGAGGGCCGTGCCCACGGCGAGGGCGAGCTGGGTCCCGGAGCCGAAGCCGAAGTGCTCCCGGATGTCCGAGACCAGCTCCAGCTCGGCGCCACCCTCTACCCCAGATCCATCAAGAATGGTCTTTGCGAAGTCTCTGATCCTTTTCGCCTGGGGTCCCTCCACCCTGATTTCGGGGGCAGCCCTGGCCCTGAGCACTATGTTTGGCCGGTCGATGGCGACGCCCACGCTACCGTGAATCCTTCCCAGGTCCCCCCGCAGGTCGATCATGCTGAAGTGGAGCCTGGAGGGGGTCTTCACTGTTACCTCTATGCCTCGTCCCTCCATTCGTCGATCAGCCGCTCCAGCTCCACGATGACCCTGGCCTCCACGGATTCGGGCGGTGAAACCCTGTTGACCACATCTTTACACTCATTGAATCGTTTTATCAACCTTTCCACCTCCGCCGCCTTTCCTTCACCTAAGAATACCTGGATCCTTGTGGCGTGGACGACGGCCTCGATGGCCTCGGCTCTCCCTCGGCTGAAAACCTTCGGCGTGGGGCGATGAATCTCAGCCCCCGTTACCTTGCATGTGAAACAGGACCGGATCTCGGATAGATCCCGACTGTCGACGACACGGATGAAAATCGACGCGTCCGAGGGTTCGAGCCGGAGGTCTCCGTCGACGCTGGCGGTCTTGAAGCCTTCGAGTTTCTCCCTCTTGAAAGCCGCGACGAGGAACAGGGCGGGGTCGTCCGTGACGTTCACGCACGCCCTCGGGTTTCCGACGAGGTTCCTGTACGTGGCGCTCGTGTTGAAGGGCCTTATCTCAAGGGTTTCAGGCTCTGCCCTGAGAACCCCCATGGGCGCTGCGTTCGGGGTCCCGTCGGGGTTCAAAGTGGTCACGATCGCCTCGCTCACGCTGCCCATATCGAATCCGAGCTCATCCAGCCGATGAGAGACCCCTTCCCCAGCCATCCGGAAACATCCATCCCCAGCGATTTTTTAAACGTCAGAGTTTCTCAACAAAAGGTTATCGGTCCAGAAGAGCCACGGGGACGAGGTAGTCCCCCCTGCCCCCCAGCATCACCCTGTGAACGGTCCGGTCTGCGTAATCCACCTCTTCGAGGGTACCCTTGACCTCCACCCTCTCCCCCTCCCCCACCTGCTCCGTGAACTTCCCCCTTAGACTGACAAGCTCGGAGGGCTCAGGCCAGCCGCAAGGGCCGATATACGAGCAATCGTCTATCTCGTAGGTGCAGGGTGTATAAATGGAGAAACGGTCATCCTTCACGGTCGCCCTCATCATCACTCTCCCCAGGGGTCGAGACGAGACCTCATTCTTGAACTCATCCGGCTCTCTCACGAGCCTGACGAAGTAGTCGGTCCCATCTACTAGGCCGTGCAGGACTTTCCGGGTCTCGATGGCCCACAGCCCTTCCAAGTCTAGGCCTGTATCACCCCAACGGGACCTGGTAACCGCTTCCACCGTCTCGGCGTCGTAGGGGTTCATCCAATCGGCGTCTTGCCTGAGGCACCTCAAGGCCTCGTAAACCTTGCGCCCGGCGTCGAAGCCGTACGCGATCAGGTCCACATCGGAGCTTAGCGTGGCTAAGCCGATTAGGACCGAACCCGAGACACCGAGGCTTTCTAGGGGCACATCATTCTGGAATAAAGCGGAGGCAAACCTCGCGACTGTCTGCTCCAGACCTGGTGTGGGAGCTGCAAGGAGCTCCTGAAGCCTCCTCCGAGGCAAGTATATCCTGACGATTCGATCGGGGGGTATCGACTGCAAGGCGAGGCCGTGATCCTCGATGAGGTTTACGTATTGTGGGTGGCAGTCCCTGAGGAAACGGTCGGTCTCTTCGAGGTCGTAGACCCGCCTGTATCTGCAGCCGCCTCTCTCCCTCGCTCCTTTGGGATCGGGGACGTAGCGGAGGTAGGCTATGGTCAGACCCTCCGGATGGTGGACCCCCTTGACGGCGAAGAGGAGCCCCTCCGGGGTCTCGACGTAGTCCCCCTCCGTCGGCCCCCGGTGCCGGTTGAAGGACGCCATCTGCCTCTCATTAGTTGGTGGGGGTCTTATAAGCGGATTCGGGGAAATACCGCTGGAGACCGGGTATGGTGCGGCGCGTGGCGGGGGATCTCGTGAGTCGTTGTGCTAGCCTGGCCGCCCTGCTGGAGGTCTCGGCATACCCCAAGCCCGGGAACGTCCACAGGACCCGGGACTTCCCGGACACCAGGTACGAGCACTTCCTCGCAGGGAGCGTGGCCCTGGGTCCGGCGATGAGCGGCCTGGCCGTGAGGGGCTTCGACGCAGCGGAGGGGAGGATCGGCTGGGAGGATATCGAGGTTGGCCGCCTTGCCCTCATGGCGGTCAAGGACTCCCTGGCCTGGCAGGGGGGCGGGAACGTGAATCTGGGGGTCGCCCTCCTTTTCTCTCCTCTGGCGGCGGCCGGGGGCGCAGCGATTCATGATAGCAGAGGCATCGAAGCGGCGGAGCTCCGAGATAGGCTGGGGGAGATCGTACGCCACACGACCCCCGACGATGCGATCCATGTCTACGAGGCGATCCGGCTCGCCATGACCCCGAGGACCCTGGGGGAGGCTGGGGAACTTGATGTGCGGGACGACACCTCCCTTGAGCGTATCCGTGAAGAAGGGCTGACGCTGCTCGACGTTTTCCATCGCTGCGCTGGGCGGGACTCCATCTGCGACGAGTGGATCTCAGATTTCAGGATCACCTTCGAGGTGGGGCACCCGCACCTGAAGAGGGCTCTCGGAGAGTCCGGGGACGTCAACTCCTCGGTGGTGGACACTTTCCTCAGCATCTTGGCGAGGCAGCCGGACTCCCTGATCGCGCGGAAAGCGGGGTCCGAGAGGGCCGCGGAGGTGAGCGAGCGAGCCGGACTTATCCTGGATGAGGGGGGTTCGGGTTCGGAGCGGGGTCTGGAGATGCTGTGGGAGCTCGACGTGGAGCTCCAGGGTGCGGGGGGCGAGCTCAACCCCGGGACGACCGCCGACCTGACTGCTGCCTCCATCTTCGTGGCCCTCCTAGAGGGCTGGAGGCCCTGATCAGGACTTCACGTAGGCGATGGCCTCCTCTAGGTCCTCCTCCAGGCGGTATTTCCTCTCGAAGTAGCGGAGGACATTGTACACATCTCTCCTGAGGAGGTCGTCCGCGTTCGGGTGCGTTGTTGTGACCGCTTGAGGCCAGTCGATGAGGAGCACGACCCCGTCCTTCTGGACGACGATGTTGTACTCGCTCAGGTCGGCGTGGATGACCCCAGCTCTAAAGGTTTTCTGGGCGTTCAGGAGGATGTCCTCGAGGAAGCCCGGGGGATCGTCGAGGGAGGCGACGTCGTTGAGGTTATAGCCGTCAATGTAGCCCATGACGATGATGTGGCGGTTTTGGTGGAGGGGCTGGGGTGTGGAGACGCCTGACTCGTGGACCCGCTGCATGATGGAGTACTCCTTCTCAGCTGCGAGGCGGGACTGGTAGTGCCAGGGTGTGTGCCGCCTCCTCTGGATGTAGCCCCGCTTCCTCCGGGTCTCCCTGAAGCTGGTGCGGCCGAGGCGGTGGAACTTTACTGCGACCCTCTTCCCGTCGTCTGTGATGGCATCGTAGATGTCGGCCTCCTTCCCCACCCCTAGAGATTTACCGAGGGAGTTGAGGACATCGGCCTTCGCCAGGGCGTTGAGGGCGAGGACGTCGTATCCGGTGTAGTTCAAGATGTATCCGGGGTAGGGGTCGATCTGCCTGTATATCAGGTCCTTCTTGTCGAGCTCGCCGAGGCGGAACTCTGCCTCGCTCCGGGGCATCCCGGCGTACTTTTGTATCTTACCCATGGGGACGTAGCTGTAGCTGGCCATGCCCAGCTCTATCGCCTGGAGGACCCTGAACTCCTCTGGCATGATCTCCAGTAGGAGGCCGGCGGCCCTCTCAGCGGACGACATTCAATGATATCTTGTCGGTAGGCTTTCTTAACCCCTGTGGCTAAGTAAATGATCGCAGAGCACCCAGTTGTTTACTTGATCCACGGCCACGATGGTGACCTGCATTATTCCATCCAGTTGAATGAGCGATTCAGAGTGTGCTCAGAGGGCGATTGTTTCCTCGGAATTTCCCCCGTTTAACATGCGATGATTAAATCAGATCGACATCACGAGTTTCTGCCAAATCGCTCTTGGATTCGGTCGTAGAGTAGATTGGCCAGCCTTTCGCACTTTTCTCTCTCCGTGGGGTTTTCAAATGGGGCCTCGAGGTCAGCGACATCTAGGTATGGTGTGCACTTCAAAGTTGAGGTCAGCAGGTCGTTTTCTTGGTGTGCGACCAGCTCCATCGCTATCCTGTTCCTTTGTATGTAGCCTATGAAAAGGTTCATCATCGTGACTGTGAGCTGGGAGGTCCTTTTCGCGCTGGTCCCTATCACTCTGAAACCATCTGTCCATTCCTCCTGGTGTATGATGATGAAACCCATCCCGCCTAGGAGTTCTATAAAGAAGACCCGTAGCTCACCAACGTCGCCATGCAGGCTGAGGTTCAGAGTAGTCATGCAATGTTTCGTCCGATGCTTGTTAAATATAGTAACCAGTACATAAAGTTGGGATCTATTATGGTTGTGATCGACGGTCATACTCATTTCGCCGGTCCTGGGAAGGGGCTCCCTCCGAACACGGTGGGGGATCTCCTCGCGATCATGGATGGAAACGGCATCGACTCCATCGTCACGTGTGCTCCATATTCATCGATAGGGAAGGACAGGACCTACGACGATGTGAACCGATTCCTCGTGGACTCCATGTCAGAGGCGCCGGGGCGGATCGTTGGATTCTTGCGTGTTAACCCTCACCTCCAAGATCACGCACTGAAGAGCATCGAGGAGGGAATAAAGAATCAGGGCTTCAAGGGCATCAAGTTCCACCCGAGGAACGAGGCCTTCGCCACAAACAGCGAGGAACTGGTGTTCCCCATAGCCGAGCTGGCCACGAAGCTCGACGTTCCGATCCTCATCCACACCGGCGAACCCGACACGTACGGCTACGCCCAGCCTACCCTCGTCGGAGATCTTGCCGATTCCTTCCCTGATCTCACTCTGATCATCGGCCACATGGGCAAGCGCCTCTGTGATGATGCGATCTGCGTCGCAAGGTGGTTCGAGAACATCATACTGGAGACCTCCTTCAGGAGCCACCGGGACATCGCAAGAGCCGTCAAGCGCGTGGGCGCCGACAGGGTGGTATACGGTTCGGACATGCCCTTCGGGGTTCCTGAGATCGAGATGATGAAGGTTCGATTGTGCGACATCGCCCCCGAGGAGAAGGAGATGGTCCTGGGGGAGAGCATGGCCAGGATCCTGGGCTTGGAGGTGGACGGATGATTATCATCGACGGCCATGTTTTTCTCGGAAAGACGATATACATGGAGCAGAGCCCCGAGAAGCTGATCGCGAACATGGACAGGTCCAGCGTGGACCTCTCGGTTGTGGTTGCTCCGCCACCCGGACCTTTCTACACGGAAGCCAACGCGTACGTACTGAAAGCGGTAAAGAAGCATCCGGGCAGGTTAGCCGCTTTGTACAGGGCGAATCCCCATCTTGAAGGTGAGGCCGACAGGTTCAGGGAGGCTCTGGAGCAGGGTTTCGCCGGGTTGCAGTTGGACCCGACGAATGACGGATACGGCGTTGGAGCCCAGATGATGGATCCACTGATCGAGGCAGCCAAGGAGAACGGAGCGCCGGTGTTCATCCACTCGGGGGACTCCATATTCTGCCCCCCAGAGGCCGTGGCAGACTTCGCCAGCAGATTCCAAGCGGTCAACTTCGTCACCTCGCAAAGCCGGAGAGCCTACAGAGCCGCTAAAGGCTGCGGCAACCTCTACCTCATGACGAGGCCCTTCCCCACATTAGCCTTCCAACGTGGATACGCAGATAATATAAATCTGGACAGGTTAATCTTCGCATCCGAGGCTCCACTCGGGAACCTTGAATTGGAGTTGAAAGGAGTCGAACTCTCTGAACTAGAAGATGAAACGAGGGAAAAGATACTCGGTAGAAATCTGCGAAGAATCCTTCACATTCCCTGGGACTGAGACCATGGTCAAAGCCATCCACCATTTAAATTCCAAAAAAGATATCATATTTAATAAGTAAAGACACAAGGAACTAGAGTCATAGACCGAGGCCCACAAGATGACAATCCTTGAAATTCAAGATCTGAAGACCTACTACTCGACCCACAAGGGTGACGTTAAGGCGGTGGACGACGTCAGGCTCCAGATGGAGAAAGGAGAATCCCTCGGCCTGGTGGGCGAGTCAGGCTGTGGGAAGACGACCTTGGCGTTGGCCATCATGCGCCTCCTCCCCTATAACGGCAGGATCGCCGGTGGCAAGATCTTACTCAACGATGTCGACATCATCGGCCTCGACGAGAAGACCTTCGACAAAGAATACAGATGGAAGAAAATGTCCTACGTCTTTCAAGGGGCCATGAACGCCCTCAACCCCGTCTTCAAGGTGGGGGACCAGATCGCAGAAGCGATCACGATCCACGAAGACGTGGAGAAGAAGGATGCCGTGGATAGAGCTCGGGAGCTTTTCAGCCTGGTGGGCATAGACCCGGATCGGGTGACCAGTTACCCCCACGAGTTGAGCGGCGGGATG
>JAUWBQ010000080.1 GCA_030601645.1 Candidatus Bathyarchaeota archaeon
TGGGCCCAGTGAAATAAAACTCGCGCGCACTAATCAAAAGTCAGTAACAAAGTTATAGAATAAGCGCTTACGACATCATGGAGCGCCAGCGGTACGCAGAGCAGCCACAGCCCTAATCGTCGGGGTCAAGCCTCCTGACCGCGGAGAGGATCGCCCCCGCAGACGGCCTGCTCCACCTGCTCTGGAAGTCCCTGAAGGCCTCCGAACCAGTCCATTCCGTCGAGACGAGGCCCTCACCGTAATTGGACACGACTTCCAACGCGGCGTAGCAGGCCCCGATCTCCCGCGCGAAGAAGACTTCAGGGACGAGGTTCATTGTGACCACGTCTATGCCCTGGTTCGTATACCTCAGTCTGATCTCTGAGGGCGACTCGAGGCGGGGACCCTCCGCAACCCCCACGATTCCCCTTGAAAAGACCCGCGGGAAACCCGCTTCCCTGGAACCTTGAACGAGGAGGTCACCAAGGGTGGGGCAAAAGGGTTGGTGAAGGCGATATGCGACTGCCTCCGTCTCTACCCCCTTGGCCCTGAGGGCTCTGTGGAAGGATTGGGCCCGTTTAGTCGTGTAGTCCACGAAGCCATCGGGGATCACGGCGTCGGCTGGGTCAAGAAGGGGGTTGGTGGAGCCGCATAGAGCCGTGCCGATTATCTTCTTCACCCCTGCCTCCATGAGGACGTAGAATACCCGTTCGGCGGCGCTGTCGGGCTCTGTGTTCCTTATCTCCTTTGTGATGCCGTGGAAGGGGACGAACAGGAACTCGGTTCCACTTACTGCGGCGTGAGTGAACGGGGCCGTAGGGCCGAAGGGGGTATCGTATTTCAGCCCGTCCGCGATGACCTCAACATCATCGAAGTCCCCGGGGAACCCCGAGCCCAGTATCGAGGAGCCTCCTATGACGGCGATCTTAACCTCGGGGATGCTCATTTCAGACAGTCTTAGGGTAGGACGAAGCTGTTTAAAGGATTGATCAGCCCCCTCGAAGACCATCCTTCAACCCAAATTTAAGTCTCTCAGTGGAGCGGAGTTAAGTAAAAAAAATTTTAATTGATTTTTGACAATCGAAAGGGATATCACCATTCGCGGAGATAGGAGAGTCAATGTCTCGGAAAATCCTCGTGAAGGTCATCAGCCAGGAGGGCCACTGCGCCGCAGGCCACAAAGTAGGCGACGAGATCCTCTTCGACTGGGACACAAACGAGATCCAGGGGAAGATCTGCCTCCACGCCCTCTACTCGGCGCTATCAAAAATATACGCCCTGGCCCACGGTGCAGACATGGCCTTCGCCGTCTCCGAAGACGGTGGCAAGGTCGCCCGCCACGCATGCCCGGACGGCTACAACCCGGTCATCTTTGAAATGAGAAGGGTTTAGAGCGGAAGACGCTCACTATATTTCCCCAATTATTTCTTTTCTGAGCCTCTCGAAGAACATCTCCGTGAAGGCCGACCTCTCCCTAATCAGTTCGCGCGCGCGGCCCATGAAGTTATCAACGCGGCACAGAGTGTCACAAGTTGGTTCAGGGAGATGGGTTGGTTCGAAGAGAGCGAGTGTGTGTCTGATGTCGTCAAGAAGGTCCCCTTCTGCCTGGGATGTCAAAGAGAAAGGACTGCACACTGGTCCCCAAACTGCGATATACTGAAGTGCTGCATCGACGAGAAAGACCTCGGGTACTGCCACCAATGCGAAGAGTTCATCTGCGCTAGATTGAGGCGATGGTCAGAGAAGAACCCCCTGTATGAAGAGGCTCTTTGACGCTTGGAGAGGGTGAAAGTACAGGTTGATTAGTTAGAGCAGTTACTTTTTAAAAAAACGTATTATTAAATCATGTTTTTGGTACAATTTCTCTTTATATCAGTAGTAAAGTCTAGAAATGCATGTCCAAGGTCACATCTAAGGATAATAATAGCACAATCACCAAGTTCGACTCCAAGAGAAAGTTCCTCGGGATAATCATCGTGTTTATTCTAGCTACACCCTTCATCCTTCCTCTATTCACCCTAAACAACGCTAAAGCTGAAAACCAGACAATAGCAGGAACGGAGGAGGTTGAAGGGTTCATAGAACACCATGAGACTGCCTCACATGAGATGCAGGTCCAAGGAGCGTCGCTTGTGACATTCACCTTGGAATGGTCTGAGAGCGACACGGATCTAGACCTCAGGATCACAGGCAGCAACGGACAGAGGACGGGAGGATTCTCCTTGTCAACTCAGGAGATACCCGGATCCGATTATTCGGGTTGGTCCTCCAAGCCAGAGGTGGTCAACGTCGAATCACCAGCCGATGGCACGTGGGAGATCGAGGTCTATGCCTACGAGGGGAGCAGTGCCTACACCCTCACCGTCGAGGTAACGGGAACGATGGTGATCCCCGATGAGTTATCTCAGCCCCCCGTAGGGGTACAGGACACCCTCACATTCTCCGGGTCACTGGATGAGCATGGCCTGGGTGGTCCCCACACCTTCGATGTGAGCGCTAGTATTTCGGAGTTAGAGGTAACAATGGTAATGGCCGTAGGGGTTGACTTCGACCTTAGATTGGAGGATAGCAGCGGGAGGATTACTGGGGGTTTCGATTCACCTATGAACGAGATACCTGACGCCGATTATAATGGTTGGTCCTCGAGACCCGAGGTCATTAGCGTGGAATCACCGGATGCTGGGACGTGGACACTGCACGTATACGCCTACATTGGGGGCGGCAGTTACAGCGTTCAGGTCGAACTGACCCCAACATATCCCAATGAAATCCCCGACACTTCACCACCAGACCTTCCGACCTTGGGACCTACCATCCACTACGTGAAGCTGAACGACATAGCCGTAGACCCGGAAGCCAACTATTTCGAGATGACTATAGGGCTCCCCTCCGACGAGGCCGACGAGGCGGATAGTCTCAGAAACATGGCCCTCAACATGGGATACATCCTGACGACTGATGAGCCCCAGAAGATCACGATATCAGTGTCAGAGGGCTACAAGATTATGTACATACTCCCGGTCAACCAACCCCAGCCCAGCAGAACGTTGAAACTGACGGCTTGGGTGGGAAGCCAGCTCCTGGCCATGGTCGACACTGTGGGCTTCACCAACATGCTTGAGCTCATGAAGATCCTTAGGGAGAGAGAGGGCTGTACAACGCTCTCCCTTGAACAGAACACTCCAGGAACGTTCATCGTGAAGGTAGAGAAGACAGGTTACACGTCTCAGACTCCCACCATCACCGTGGGCGTAGCCCTGAGATATGAGTCGAGCCCCACCTACACGGGGACACCGGTACAGGACTCGTACATACAGGCATTAGCGAGCTACCAGTATGGCATACCCATTGAATGAGTGCTATTTCGAGACGCAGTAGGCTTTTTATCTGATGCAATAGTGGAATGATTTTTATCGTTGGCTCTTTATCTAGCGAGTTTTGGAGAGCCTTATCCGCCTTGCGTATAAGCCATGTATGGTGATTAGGGTGTTTAATACTGTGGCAGAGAGAAGGTAGATTCTATAGTTTATGAGCCGGGGTTCACCACATCAGTCCCTCCGACTATGTACGACTCTTCGAAAAGCATGGATTCACCGAGGAAGTAGGTCTCCCCCTCAGGACCCGCTGACAAGAGGACGACCCACCTCCTAGCGTCTGGGGGGTTGGAAACCTCGCCGAGAACTCGAAGGGTATCCCCTGAGAGACAGGGCAGCGCTTCCTGAGCCTCTGGTCGACGTCGAGGGTCCTGGAGAGTTCCCGGAGGCTCTGGATCTCCTTCATGCGCATGACTATGAAGGCCCAGGGAGGCCCATGTTCACGTACAGGTTGCACAGAGGGACTGAGAGGGCTGTCTTGGATCCTTCCATGGGGTTGGTGGTGGTCTCTTTTAAGGGGTTGAGTCGTTTCTGTAGGCGTGAGAAGGGTGGTCTCTGTAAGGAAATCAAGGCTGCTTGTACGCCTGTTTCTTGTCCTCAAATTATAAAATAAGAATTAAAACCATTCTTCACATAATTATTGAACTAGCCTGCGCGCAAAAAAATGAAAGGGATGTCACATCCGTGGTCTACTTTATTTATATTCAGCTGACCCCTGCGAGGAAATCCAGTATTGCACGGACCGCCTGATCCATTACTTCCCAAAGGAAGCCGTGGGCAGCATCTTTGAACAATCGTAACTGGGCACCAGGGATATTATCAGCTAGGATTCTGGAGTTCTCCGGCGGGGTCATGATATCTTCTTCTCCACCCAAAACCATGGTAGGTACCCGAATATTTTGCAGCCGGTCGTAGGTGTAAAAATTCAAACCGGCCTGGGCCTGTCTCCTCCAGACGAAGGGGGGCGTTGGATATTTACTGGGCTTCGCAGCAGCCTTCATCAGCTCTTCCATGTTCTCCTGAACGTATCTCTGCGTGTATATCATTCCCCATTGGCGTTTCAGCACTTCTTCCCTAGAGAGCTCTGGCGGCGGATTCATTAGGGTGCGATTTTGCGCGCTGAGTTCTGCCCTTTTCTGGGCCCGGTCTGGACCGCCGCAGGAAGTGCTGCAGAGAATCAAGCTCAGAACCTTCTCGGGGTGATTCAAGGCGAGCTCCTGGGCGATAAATCCTCCCATGGAGATACCAAGTACATGAGCCTTCGGGACATTGATGATGTCCATCAGCCCGGCGACATCATCAGCCAGCATCCACATAGAATATTCTAGGTCTGATTTGTCGCTTCGCCCCGTCCCCCTGTTGTCGTATATGATGACCCTGTGAAACTTTGAAAGTTTCCCGATCAACTTAGAGCCCCAGCTCCCCGAGCTACGCCCCCATCCCATAATCATGATGAGGGGAGTTCCCTCTCCATGCAGCTCATAGTATAGCTCAATATCCTCGACTTTGACCTTTGGCATTTTTCACTCACCTTCCTACTGGGTAATTGTATAGCTCCCCAGCTGGGATCTACACCATAAAATGGGGCGCATAAACGTTTAATCCTTATGACATAGTAAAAATAAGGGTGGTTTCCTATGGGTCTGTTTACGAAGAGCGTGCTGCCACGACTTTGATGGTTCACACGCGCACCGAGATTGCCCTAAAATCGTTAAATAAGGAAAAACCAGTTTACACATAATTATTGGACTCGCCCGCGCGCCATCGCACCCACAGAAAGTGTGTGGCCCCTTAGGTGCAGTTCCTAAAATAGCCAGCTTCTCAGAAGCTCAGAGATATAAGCCAAATCGTTCACCATAGTCTCGGTAACAATGTATCACAGACCCAAGTACACCGATGTCCTCAAAGCCAAGAGGAGGATCGCGCCCTACCTGAACAAGACCCCCCTGCTGGAGTACCCCGGCCTCTCCAAGGTCCTCGGCTTCAACGCGTATGTGAAGCATGAGAACATGCAGCCCACCGGGGCCTTCAAGATCCGGGGCGGTATCAACCTCATATCCCAGCTGGAACCCGAGGAGAGGAATAAGGGGGTCATCACCGCCTCCTCAGGCAACCACGGCCAGTCCATCGCCCTCGCCTCCCAGATGTTCGGCGTCAAGGCCACCATCTGTGTCCCCTCGAATGTGAACCCCGACAAGGAGGAAGCCATCAGGAGTTTCGGTGCGGAGACCCTCGTAGACGGAAGGGACTTCGACGACGCCCGCCTCAACGCCGAGCGCATCGCCAGGGAGAAGGGACTCATGTACGTCCACAGCGGCAACGAGCCCCGCCTCATAGCCGGCGTCGGCACCGTGGCCTTGGAGATCTTGGAGGATCTACCGGATGTTGATGCAATCATCACCCCCGTCGGCGCGGGATCCCAAGCCGCCGGCGTCTCCCTGGTGATGAAGGCCGCAGCCCCCGACGTCGAGATCATCGCCGTCCAGGCGGAGAAGGCCCCCAGCGTCTACCTCAGCTGGAAGAGCGGCAACCTCGAGTCCACCGAGACCGCCAACACCATAGCCGACGGCCTCGCCACCCGGCAGGCCTTCGATCTCCCCCTCGGGATCCTCAGGGACAACATAGACGACTTCATCCTCGTCTCCGAGGACGAGATCAAGGACGCCATCAGGCTCTACGTCGAGAAGGCACACGTCATCGCCGAGGGAGCGGGAGCCGCGCCCCTCGCCGCCGCCTACAAGATAAGGGACCGCCTCAAGGGCAAGAAGGTGGTCTTGGTTCTCAGTGGAGGAAACCTTACCGCCGAGACCCTCAAGAGCATCCTCTAGGTGAAGCGCCGTGCTGGAGGATCTGGTTAGGAGGGCGGCGGAGGAACTAAGGCTCAGGGATCGGGCCTTGGACGGGGTCATGGCGAAGGCCCGGAAGGCCAGGGTCATCTCGAAGCAGGCCATCCTCCGGCTGCACGGCGGCGCCATCGGAGACGCGGAGAGACGGCTCACGGAGGCCCGGGGACTCCTCGGGGAGATGGATGAGATCCTCCGCGCGCACCCAGAGTTGGGATATTTCGACCAAATCTCGGCGGCCAGGGAGGAGTACGCCGAGGCGTCCATAATATACGGGCTCAACGCCTCAGGAGAGTTCCCAGCCCCGGAGGAGGTGGGCGTCCCCCTCGCCTCCTACATGCTGGGGCTGGGGGACGTGCCGGGGGAGCTCAGGCGCCAGGCCCTCGACGGGCTCCGGGTGGGTGACATGGGGCTCGCGGAGGCCCGGCTGGAGACGATGGAAAGCATCTACCTCAACCTCGTCTCCATGGAGGAGGCCCCCCTATTGAAGGGGTTCAGGAGGAAGATGGACATCGCCCGGGGGGTCATAGAGCGGACCAGGAGCGAGATCACCGCCGAGGCCGGGCGGAGGAGGCTCGACGAATCGGTGAGGCGGTTGGCGGATCGGGTTGAAGGGTGAATCTCCGACTCCACCAAGTTTAAATCCGAGTATCTCGGTCATTTTTCCAGCTAGATGTAAATGGAAGATTGAGACTATTGTGTCCATCATCCCTGAAATGAGAGAATTCGTGTCTCCTCGTCTAGCCGATTCTAGGAACGTTGGAGGAAACCAGACATGACCATGAAAGAGGCAAAGGGGCTCAGGTTGTACGACACCCTCACACGGCGGAAGAAGCCGTTCGAGCCGATAGAGCCGGGAAAGGTGAGGATGTACGTCTGTGGCCCCACCGTCTACAGCGACCCCCACATAGGCAACTTCCGCACATTCATGGCGGGGGACATCATCCGCCGCTGGCTGGAGTACCGGGGGTACGACGTCTTCCACGTCATGAACATCACGGACATCGACGACAAGACCATCCGGGACTCCGGGGAGGAAGGCGTCTCCCTCAAGGAGTTCACCGAGCGCTACATCGAGTCCTTCTTCCGGGGGCTGGACCTGATGAACATCAAGAGGGCCACAACATACCCCAAGGCCACAGAATATGTCGACAGTATGATCGAATTCGTGGAGGCCCTGATGGAGAAGGGCGTGGCCTACGAGGCTTCCGACGGCGTCTACTTCGACATCGACAAGTTCCCCGATTACGGGAAGCTCAGCGGAGTCGACATCTCAAGAGTGAAGAAGACGGAGAGGATGAAGGAGGACGAGTACGACAAGGAGACGGTGAACGACTTCGCCCTCTGGAAGAAGTCGACGGCCGAGGAGGTGAAGAGAGGAATCTACTACGAGTCCCCCTGGGGCAAGGGCCGCCCCGGCTGGCACATAGAGTGCAGCGTCATGACCCGGAGCCTATGCGGCGACACCCTTGACATCCACGCCGGCGGCGAGGACCTCACGTTCCCCCACCACGAGAACGAGATCGCCCAGTCCGAGAGCCTCACGGGCAAGGAGTTCGTCAGGAACTGGATCCACGCCCGCTTCCTCATGAT
>JAUWBQ010000098.1 GCA_030601645.1 Candidatus Bathyarchaeota archaeon
GTGGCGTAGACGTCGCAGAGTACCTTGTCGACGGTGTGCTCAAGCTCCACCTCGAAGCCGTCCTTGATCAGGTGCATGGCGCAGATGAGCTCCATGACAGAGTGGTTGATCTTAACCCGGTTCATCCTGTTTAGCTCTAGAAGTCTGTCCCTGAGCGTCAGCAGCTGAGCGTACTCGACGTCTTCCAGCTCAGCCCTCATCTTTCCGAGGACGGTGTCCAAGTCATCCCTGAAGCGGTTCAGCCCACACACTCCTCCGCTGTCTTCTACTCCTTTGGGAGGAGCATTATATTTAACTTGTAAGGTGGCACCCTCACGCCAAATACTCTGATGGTGGCCTACTATTCAACCCTAAACTGATCAACGATTCACACTCCTCCACCCTGAACAGGTGGCTGAAGCACCTGCAATCGCTGCAGCCGAACCCTCTCACGGGGACCCCCCTATCCGAGACCGCGACAGCTATGGCACACTCCTCCTTCGTCTCCGACTCTTGGACGAATATCGATTCGATGCTGACCCCTTTCGCTCTCAGCAAGTAGTCTATGTGCCAGTGGATAGCCCTGTATGATCCCATGCTGGTGTTCAGGTGCCGCCTCAACCGGGCGTCAAGGCCGTTCATGGCTGACCCCACGTAGACGTAAGTACCCCGGGGGAAGGTTATCCTGCCTAGAGCCCCGATGTCGAGGGTCAGTTCTCTCTCGACTCTAATGCAGAGACAGTAGGACCCTTGGGAGGTCATACATCGTATTTTATACCCTTTTTTAAAGGGGTTGTGATGCAACCGCAATCGCCAGAGCACGCACCCCCATAAAATGAGAAATATGAGCGTATTGGATCTAATTCCGTCAATGGTTATCGAAGCGATCATCCTAGATTTCGGAGGGACGCTGGCCTCGGGCCAGATGGACTGGGACGAGTATCACCTCGCGATTCAAGGATTGCTCAAAGGCACGGGGCACCCCGTGCGTCTGAAGGAGCTGAAGAAGGCGATCCGGGCCTCCCTAGGGGAACTCAAACGGACCAGGTCAAAGGGCCGAGAGATGACCCTCGAGGAGATCTACGGTTCCGCAATGACGAGGCTGGGGCTTCCCCCAAAGGGGGAGACACTAGAGATGATCCACGACCTCTTCAAGAGGCTCTACGTTTCAACCTTCTACTCGTGCACTGAGGAGGTGCTGGAGAGACTGGCCGAACGATACAAGGTTGCCCTGATCTCCAACACCATGAGCGACCAGCCCAGGCTCCAGCTTGAGGAGACCGGGTTGGACAAGCATTTCGAATTGATCGTCTGCTCCAGTGATCTGGGAATCAGGAAACCCAACCCCAAGATATTCAAATACGTGCTGGAGAGGCTGGGCGTCGAACCGGCCGAGGCGGTACACGTCGGGGACAGCGTCGAGGCTGACATGGACGGAGCGGTGAACTCCGGTATTACGCCCGTATGGATTAAAACGCCCGGAGAAGAGCCCTGGTCTGGTTACGCGATATCCAGCATCTGCGAGCTACCAGAGTTTCTGGAGAAAATTGGCGCCCAGCGTTAGGTTTACCGGTCCATCGCGTAGATGTGGATTGTGTGGCTCCGGTATCCCTCTTTGAACTTCAGGTTCCTGGCCTGCTGCCAGTTGGGAATGGTGAAGTCGTGGGTCACGACCCGGGCGCTTGGCCTGAGCTCCTGCTCAAGCTTCGGCCTCACCTTCTCGTTGGCCCCCGTGGTGAGGTACATGGTCACGACGTCGGCGGAGCTGAGGTCCACGTCGAAGAGGTTGCCGTGGATAATCTGGACCCTGTCGGCGAGATCCCGGGATTTCACCTTCTTCCTGGCTTCCTGGACGAGGCGCTTGTTGATGTCGATCCCCACTCCCCTCGCCCCGAATTCCTCCGCCGCCATGATCACTATCCTGCCGTCCCCGCAGCCTAGGTCGTAGAGCCTCTCCCCAGGCTTCAGATCGACGCACTCGAGCATCTTCCTGACCACGCTCACCGGCGAAGCGACGAAGAGGGCTATCGAGTTTCGTCCGTTGAACACTCTTCTATCCTTCTTCGACTTTCGTTTCGTTCTTTGTATTTCCTCCGAAGCCATCCATAAAAAGGGTGCGTAGTTTTCACGTCGTTAAGGGGACGGCGGTGCGATGAGATCGTTTATTTCCGCCATCGGGGATGATCAGCACATGGAAGGAGATTCGAAGGTCAGGTGCTGGAAGACAACCGATCCCCTGTACCTCGAATACCACGACGAGGAGTGGGGCGTCCCGGTCCACGAAGACAGAACACTTTTCGAGTTCCTCATCCTCGAGGGGTTCCAAGCCGGGGTGAGCTGGGCGCTCATCCTTCGGAAGCGAGAGAATTTCCGGAGAGCCTTCGACGGCTTCGATCCCGTGAATTTATCGAAATACACCGAAGAGGATGTGGAACGCCTGATGAACGACCCGGGGATTCTCCGTAACAGGCTGAAGATAAGGTCCGCCATAAGCAACGCCCAGAGGTTCTTGGATGTCCAAGAGGAGTTTGGCTCGTTCGACAGGTACATCTGGAGCTTCGTGGGGGGCAAGCCCATCAAGAACAGGTTTACCTCATTCTCCGAGATGTCGTCGAAAACTGAGATATCCGAGGCCATGGGCAAGGATCTGAAGAAGCGGGGTTTCAAGTTCGTGGGGCCCGTCATCTGTTATTCGTTCATGCAGGCCGTCGGTATGGTCAACGATCACCTTACGCATTGCTTCAGGTATGATGAGATCTAAATAAGCAAAGATCCTCGTGAAAAAGTAGTTATACAAACAGGAAGATACCCAGTCCTGAGGGATTGAATTTTGAGTACTATACAAAAAGAGAAAAGAACAGCGCTTGAATTCGTCGATGAGAACCGGGGCTGGCTGTCCGAGTTCCACAAGGAGATCTGGCACTACGCCGAGCCGGCTTTTAGGGAGTATCGGTCCGTCAATGCCTATGTGAAACTCCTTCGGGAGGAGGGCTTCGAGGTCGAGGAGGGGAGCGGAGATATGCCCACGGCTTTCTGCGCCGTATGGGGAGAGGGAAAACCCGTCATTGGCGGATTCTCAGAGTACGATGCGGTCCCCGGATGCTCCCAGGCAACGGTTCCATACCGAAAGGCGAGGGACGAGAATCTCCACCCCTGGACCGCCGGCCACACCGACCCCCACTCTGCGCTTGGCACGGGAGCCCTCTTCGGCTTCATCGCGGCGAAGAGAGCCATGGAGGAGCACGGCCTCAAAGGAACCCTGAAGCTTTTCGGTGAGCCCGCCGAGAAAGTCTGCGGCTCCAAGCCCGTCCACGCCGCGAAGGGCTACTTCGACGACTTCGACGCCTCCCTGCCATACCACCCCAGCGGTACGAACTCTGTGAAGTACGAGATCTCAGGAGGCTCCTACTGGAACACTCTCTACACCTTCGAGACCCCCCACCCGGAGAACTGGTTCAGACCCAAGGACGTACCCTTCCGAATATTGGGCCACGCAGGTGGCAGGATCCCCGCAGCCCTAGACGCCGTCTGCCTAATGTACACGGCTACGAAATACGTGGAGGCCGCCATGCTGCCCTACACGGCCTACTGGACCCTGAACGAGTACATAATGGTCGGGGGGCAGGCGACCTCTGACAATCTTCCGCCCAGGATCGCCCAGATCCAGTACGCTCACAGGGCTCCCCTCCTCGAGATGCAGGAGCAGATCTCCAGGGTGCTGGACAACACGGCGAGAGGTGTGGGACAGATCACCGGGACAAGGGTCACCAAGAGGATCATCGCCCGGACGAGGTGTGGCCTCGCGAACACAACCCTCTCAGAGATACTCTACAGGAACCTGGAGAACGCCGGACCGCCCCAATTCTCAGAGGAGGCCAGGGAGTTCGGCAGGAAGATCCAGGAGAACCTGGGCTTCGAGCCCATGGAGGACCCCTTCACAAAGGCGTGTCAGGAGATCGCGCCCCTGAAATCCTCGGACGACGACATTAGGTTCAACTTCCCAGACTGGGTGGAGACCCAGGGCTCCGACGACTACGTCGACTACCAGTGGACCGCTCCCTCAACACGGCTCCTGACCGCCAACGCCGTCCTCAGGAACCCGAACCCAGACAGGCCACTGCCCCCATGGGTGCGGTACGCGATGAACGGGCACTCGCCTTGCGTCGATCCCGGCATCATCACCGCGGCGAAGACCATAGGCATCACCATAGTAGACCTGCTGACCCACCCGGTTGAGCTGGCCAAGGCGAAGGAGGAGTTCACCGAGAGGACCGGAGGGGGTATCAGAGGGTCCAAATGGGTGCCGCCTCTGCTGCCCAGGGACTTCTATCCGCCTATAGACCTGCCGTGGCCCGAGTATGTCACGACCCAGAGGGGCTTCGAGTGGTCCCTGACCAAGCCGGGCCCTGAGAAGGAGTACAAGGTCCTCCACGAGGGCCTCTAACCCTTTTTAATATGGAAAATCGAATTTTTAAACTCTGAAACCCTTCTCCTGTTGTAAGGTGGCTGCTTTGAACATCGAATCGATTAGGAGGGACTTCCCCGCCCTCGAAGAATGGACGTACCTCGACAACGCCTTCGTCGGCCTCTACCCTCGCCAAGTCAGGGCAGGGTACGAAGAGTTCCTGGACAGGTGGATGAACTTCAGTGTAGAGGGGACGAAGACCATCCTGACCGAGTGGCTGGAGAAGGCGGAGAAGGTCAGGGAAATGGTGGCAGGCTTCATCGGCGCCTCTCCGCAGGAGATAGCTTTCACCACATGCACCGGGTCGGGTTTAAACATAGTGGTAAACGGCACCAAGTGGGAGAAAGGAGACAACGTGGTCTTCCCGGAGAACGAGCACAATCCTCTGGACACGGTGACGCTTCGGAGACACGGCGTGGAGACTAGGGCGGTGGAAGTCAGGGAGGGACGGGTTGACATTTCCGACTTGGAGAAGGCCGTGGACGATCATACGAGGCTGGTCCAGGTGAGCCAGGTCTCCTACATCAACGGGTTCAGATTCGACCTTAAGGGCGTAGCGGACATCGCCCACGAGCACGGCGCCAGGGTGGTAGTGGACTCCACACAAGCCATCGGAGCCCTGGTCACGGACGTGAAGAAAGAGGGTGTCGACTACGTCTCGGCGGCCCCCTACAAGTACCTCATGGGCCCAGCTGGACTTGCTTTCCTCTACGTGAAATCGGATCTCATCGGGGAACTTGAACCAGATAGGATAGGATGGAAGAACCAGATCTGGGCGGGAGACCAAGCTGAAGAGCCCCTTGATGCCACGCTGAGCGCCAAGAAGTTCGAGTATGGGACCCTTCACTTCCAGGGCGTCTACGGCTTGGAGAGGTCTTTGAAGTACCTGAACGACATCGACATGGAGAACGTGGAGCGCAGGATCCTTCAGCTGTCCAGCTATCTATGGTCGAGGCTGAGCGAGATCGGGAAAAAAATGTACACGCCCCGAGGAACCAGATCCCCCATCGTCAGCTTCTACGAACAAGATGCGGTCGAGACCAGCGCGAAGCTGATGGAAGAGAAGGTGAAGGTCACCGGGAGGGAGGCCCACGGGGGCCACATCCGGGTCTCACCGCACTTCTACAACACAACGGAAGATATTGACCATTTCATAAAGAAACTAGAGAAGACCTAGACACCCAACTTCACATGCCTACCTGTACTGGAGGGCCCGCCGCCGATCCTCCACCTTGTATCCCTTTATCTCGGATCCATCGGCCTTCCTCATCCCCATCTGCCTAGCCATCTCTGCGTAGCTCTCGGACAACTCGTACTCGGGGGTCATCGAGAACCCCGTGGGCAGGCGTCCCGTGCCCTCCTGCTCCAACCCGAAAGCCAGCCTCCCGATCTGATCTCTAGGGACGCTGAATATCACCTCGTCGTCCTGGGCTCCAGCCCGTCCCCTGTCGCCCCTACAGGGTACCACAACCTGGCACTCGTTCTTCAGCAGTGTGGGGACCACGGCGTAAACGCAGGCCGAGTGGCCGCCCAACACCGTGGTAATGTCTCTCCCGTCCTCGTAAGCAATGCCGAGGAGTAGGCGGAGTAGCTGCGCAGAGTTGCAGTATATCACCGCCATGTCCGGATCGAAGTTGGCCGTCTTAAGGGGAGCTGAGACCAACCCGATGTACTTGCCAACTTCTAGTCGGGGGAATTCTCTCGCCCAGTTAGCTCCGGCCTCCAATGAGGCTACGCCACTAGGGTACCTATTGCGACCATCGAAGAAGAACTGGGGGGGTTCTGCCAGGCCGAAGCCTATGACAGGCTCCGGGCACCAGTTATCCTCGAAGAGCTGCGCCACGGTCTCGCCGTACTTCCTGGAGAGGGCAAAGCACTGGCAGGCAGCCAGACATTTTCCGTAATCGACCGTCGGCCTCTTGGCCTCCGGGGGGATATCGTCTTCAGTTTTGAGCATCTTCACGGCCAGGGGATAGCTGGAAAGCCGGAGCTGCTCCTCTATGCGCCTAGCATAATCATGGAACTCGGTCATTAAAGTCCACCGAGAATCTATCATTGAAATATGTTAAAAGAAGATCCATCGATGGGGATTTACCTCAAAGCTCATCTCACCACATCGACGTGCGC
>JAUWBQ010000014.1 GCA_030601645.1 Candidatus Bathyarchaeota archaeon
TAGATCCTTCAACTCACGAATTGTGATTATCTAAGGCAACCACCATCAGTGAGTCGCCCTTAAAACCTAATACCCGTCTAACTGACTCGGTTGAAAGACATGGACGAGATTAACATAGCCGATTCGAATCTCCTGAAGCTCAAGAGGATCCAAGAGGTAATCCACCTAGAGGAGGGGATCGAATCCGACATGGACGAGACCCTGGGGCGTGTCCTCGACTTCTACAGGATGTTCGTCCCCTACAGCCCATGTTCAGGCTAAAAACAAGCATTGAAAAATAACGGTGAAATAAAATGAAATATTGTACGAAATGTGGGGAAGCGATTCAAGAAGACGCATACTTCCGCCACAAATGCGGCCACATGACTGAGAAAGGCGCGGAAGAAGGAGCTTTTTATCCCAAGCTTAGCCAACGTGCTTGGCTCGGAAACCACGGTAATGCGCGACACATCGCCGACGAAAGGAAGTCTTTCAGCGGCGGCGTGACCATGGGTAAAGTATCATTCGAAGCCGAGAACGTCAACGGCTCCATACGGATCACGACCGGGGACAAGCCAGAGTACAACATCGAACTGACGGTCGAGGCCGGGGGCTACACGAAGGAGGAGGCAGAGGAGAATCTGAAGGAGTTGAAGGTCGACCTTGCGGATGAAGTCGCCAAAGGCCAGAAAAAGCTCACATTGAACATCGAACATCCACACAGCCAAGGACGCTGGTACCGGATAGACGTCGATGTCACCCTGCCCGCTGAATGTGAGATTGACCTGGACGTTGGATCCAAAAACGGCAGTATCACTATAGAAGGAGTGAACGGGGGCATCCTTAATATGGAGACTAAAAACGGCCGGATAGCCCTCAAGGAGGTGTCCGCAGATGAGATCGCATGCAGGACTAAAAACGGACGTCTGATCCTGGATAACGTATCAGCCGGATTCATCAAGGGTGAGAGCAGCAACGGGAAGATAGAGGGGAAGATAGAGTCCAAGAACGCCTCCCTCTCCACCAGCAACGGCAGAATCTATCTCGACCTTCCATGCAAAGCAAGCGGAGAATACGAGCTCAGAACGAGCAACGGAAGCATAGAGTTGGAAACCCCTTAGGAATCCATGGCGGGATTCGATCTTAACATGAGGACGAGCCTAGGCCGCATCAACATCGATCTGCCGGACCTCGAATACACTAGTTACGGGAAGACTCGGAAAGTTGCCAAGACCAATGGGTTTGACGAGAAGGAAGTTCAGATCGCCATCGAGGCCGAAACCTCCCTGGGCAAGATATGGTTGAAATGACTCCAAAAGGGAAAACATTTCCTCCGAACGGCAGTCACTCCTTCCTTTTTCAATCCTATGCAGGTCTGTTTTCGTTATCTTTACTAGGGATGGAAGAGGATTCCCAGGTACCAGATCAACGCCATACCTAACATGAAAACTGCGAACTGGACGAGGGATCTCCGGAAATCGTCTTCCTCCTTCAACTCGGGTATGAGCTCCGAGGCTGCGAGGTAGATGAAGGCCCCCGCAGAGAACGCGATGAGGGTACCACTCAGGGCTTCTACCGTGCCCAAGAAGAATGATGCGAAGACTCCTCCTACCACTACAGAGAGGGCCGCCGCGAAGTTCAATATCAAGGCACGGGTCTTCTCAAAGCCCGCGTAGACGAGAATGCCGTAGTCGCCCATCTCCTGGGGGAGCTCGTGGAAGATGACGGCGACGGTGGTGGCTACTCCCACGTGGACGCCTACGGTGAAGCTGGCAGCTATGATCATGCCGTCGATGAAGTTGTGGATGACGTCGCCGATGATGTTTAGATAAGCAAATCCTTTAGTGGTGGTCCTATCGTCTTCACACTTCTCGATGTCCCCGTGGTGGCCGTGACCATGGTACCAATAGATGAACCTCTCAAGGGCGAAGAACATCACGAAGCCCGCGGCTATGTAGATGAAGACCACCTCCTTATCTACGAGCTCGATGGCCTTTGGGAGGAGGTCGAACATCGAGGCTCCTAATATGGATCCCGCCGAGAAGGCGACGATGAAGAAGAGGATGCGGTGGAGGGTATCCTCTTTTAGAGACAGGGCAAAGATGCCGCTGAGGGAGAACAGGCTGACCAGACCCGTCGCCAACAGGATTGTAAGTTGATTAGAGACCATGCGCAAAATTACCTCTGCTAAAATTCGTTGTAAATTAATTGGAAATCGTAAGATTAATGGGTTTATATCGACGTTGTCGATTCTTGTCTCTTCGCCTTGATGCCTCCCAGTCTCAACGAGTTGAGGATGACCGCGAGACTCAGGCCCATATCACCAATTGCTACAGCCATCCAGAGGGTAACCCAGCCAGGAAAGGCGAGGGCGGCCACAATCAGCTTCACGACGATGGACGCGGTGATGTTCTCCCGGATGCGCCCCATGGTCGCCCTGCTCAGCCTGACCAGGTAGTTGATCTTGCGCAGATCGTCCTCCATCAGGGCGATGTCAGCGGTCTCTAACGCCACGTCGCTCCCGATGGCACCCATGGCGATCCCCACATCCGCCGCAGCCAAGGCGGGAGCATCGTTCACGCCATCCCCCACCATGGCTATTAACCCATGCTCGGCCCGGAGCTCCTCGATGGCTTTGACCTTCTCCTCGGGCAGGAGGTGGGCCCTGTAACCGTCGAGACCCAGCCTCTCCGCTATTGCCCTTGCGGTCATCTCGTTGTCGCCGGTTAACATCTCCACCCTGACGCCGTTGGCCTTCAACTCTCCTATTGCCTCCACGGCGCCGTCCCTCACCTTGTCCATTAGGGCTATAGCCCCCACAGCGCAGCCGTCCTCAGAGATCAAGACGACGGTCTTCCCCTCCGCCTCGAGCCTATCGACGAGGCCATCCAACGGATCGATGCCCAACTCCTCGAACAGACGCAGATTCCCGATGCAGCAGGTTTTGTCTCCTATGCAGGCCTCCACGCCCCGACCAACATAGGCCTTGAAATCAGTGGTCTCGGTCATACTTACGCCCTCGGCTTCAGCCCTCTCCATGATGGCCTTTGCGATAGGATGCTTCGCCTTCGCCTCCAGGGCCGCGGCCCTCCTGAGCAGCTCCCTCTCAGACAGGACCGGAGAGACGATATCGGTCACCCTGAGCTCCCCCTTCGTGAGGGTGCCCGTCTTGTCGAAGGCGAAGGCCCTCGTCACGCTCACCTGCTCGATAAACGCGCTGCCTTTAACAAGTACGCCGTTTCTCCCTGCGCTGGTGATGGCGGAGATCATGGCGACTGGGGTCGAGATTGCCAAAGCGCATGGGCACGCCACAACCAGCATCACGAGGGCTCTATAGACCCAATACTGGAGGGGCTGATGGAAAATCAAAGGTGGAATGAAAGCCACCATTATCGCCAGGATTATGACAGCGGGAGTGTAGTATCTGGCGAACTTGTCTACGAAGGCCTCCGTCGGGGATCGGCTCTCCTCGGCCTCCTCTACAAGCCTAAGGATCCTCGCGAGGACGGTCTCCTCCGCGATTTTAGTGACCTTGACGGTTAGGAACCCGTCGATGTTCATCGTACCCGCGTAGACCTCTTCCCCCACATCCTTGATGGCCGGAGCCGACTCTCCGGTTATGGTGGCCTGGTTCACTTCGGAAGTCCCCTCTATCACGACGCCGTCGAGGGGGATCCGGTCGCCCGGTCGGACCACGAAGACCTCGCCAGGCCAGATGTCCTCAACGGGGACGACTCTCTCCTCTCCATTCCTTCTTATGGTTGCAATCTCGGGTTTCAACTCCATGAGGGCTTCAATGGAGTGGCGTGCCCTGTCTGTGGCATAGTCCTCCAGTTTTTCGGCGATATTAAAGAGGAAGACCACCGCAGCCCCCTCCTCAAGATGGCCTATCGCGAAGGCCCCCAGGGATGCTACGGTTATCAGCAGGTTAATGCTGATATGAAGCCGAAGGAGACCGCGTAGGCCCAACTCAGCGATCTTGTAGCCTGAAAGTATCATGGTGGCTGCGAGGAGGAAGTCCGAGGCCTGTGTGGGCCCTTGAATGTAGCGGATAGAAAGGCCCAAGGCGAAGGTCATACCTGAGAGGATTAAAGGGATCCATCCACCCTCAAAGTGCTCGTGGACGTAGGCCCCTCGATGCTTGGTTTCGTGTTCATGGTCGTGATCGTGGTTCAAGCTGGGATCGCCCCGTTGCATCACCGGAACGGCCCACTCATATCTTATTAAGGTAATGCTATAAATCAAGGCGTTTTTAATAACATTTAATAAATATGCTCCTTAATTTTATTAAGATCGTTATGACCGTCATCAGCGTATCACTTACCCCAGAACTATTGACGAAACTAGACAAATACGTCGAGAAGTCGGGCTACTCGAGCCGTTCAGAGGCCATAAGGATCGCGGTCCGCGAGGCTCTCTCCCAATTCACCCTCCAGAGGCTGGAGAGAGGGCGGGTTGTCGCCACTGTCACGGTGATTTCTGATAGGGAAAGGCACGAACTAAACTCCAGCCTCATGGACCTCAGGCACGAGTTCGACGAGAGCATCTTCGGGAACATGCACCTCCACGTAGGAAAGGGCTACTGCGTCGAGATCTTCATCATAAGGGAGGAGACGGAGAGGGTTCTCGACTTCGTCTCAAGAGTCAGAGCCATCAGAGGCATAAGAGAGGTCAAGTACGCGATGATCCCAGTAGAGGAGTAAATAATTCTCAACGACCCACATTTGGGGAGTTCTATCCATAGAACTTCACGTTGAGTGATCGTAAGAATTAGTGGAAGCCAGGGTTTTTTCGAAGGGGGTTAATCAACCTCTATCCCTGGCTTCCATTCTTTCTTATGAGCTACATTTATTTCGTTTTAACGTAACATGACTTGTCCTCGAACGGTGACATGCCAAATTTAGAAATGGGGGAGTGGCCTGTTTCTATTCATCAGATATCCAAGAATCAATCCCGTTGGATGGATTCGCCGTAGGTGATCAGGGTGATGGTAGTCTTCACGCTGTCCAACCGTCTGATGCTGTTGAACACGATCTCCTTGACGTTCTCCATCGTATCAGCCTCGACCTCCACTATGACATCGTATATTCCATACAGTGAGTAAGCATTGTTGATTCCTGAAACATGGCTTAACTCCTCGACGACAGCTGCTTCCTGCCCTAGCTCGGTGTTAATAAGGACATATGCCTTCATCATCCACACCCTTATCGATTCCTGTTAAGATAAAATGCCAGAGAGTATATCTATCTTTTTGTGTGGCACCCAAGTCTTAAACAGTTTTTCTAGGTAACATTCAGATTTCTTCACTCTTTTCATCCAGAGTCTTGATGTTTTGAGTGGCATCTTCTGAGATTTTTTAGGTCATCATAGAATCACATAGAAATGACAGACCATATCACGTCACACCATGGAAGGCGTTGAAAATTTAATATCCAAATCTACCATTCTATAATTTCACTTGTTTAACTAAAATGAATCGTATAAACCACATACTTTCATATCTAATTTGGAGGCGGTGTTCACTCATTAAATATTTAATTAAGAAATTACATCGAAGAAAGACAGTTAATCAAAATCTGAATTGTTAAGTGACCTTTGCTCCGTTGGGTATCTCACGATCCGTTGTGAGGAGCGCGAGTTTATCCCCATACTCGGCTGCCAGTAACATGCCATATGACCACTGCCCGAAAATTTTCGCGGGCTTGAGATTGGCCATCACCGCGATGACTTTACCCTTGAGCTCCTCAGATGAATAGTAGTCGACGAGGCCCGTGACGATCTGGCGAGTCTCATCCCCCATGTCGACTTGCAGCTTGTACAGCTTATCGGAGCCGGGAACCCGCTCGACCTCAGCAACCGTCCCGATTCGGATGTCGAGCTTCTTGAAATCCTTGAAAGACGCCTCACTCAATTCAGACACCTTGCACCTTCAATCTCCATAATAGTTTTTAAATCTTCAACCACCCAGGAAGCGAGCCGCGATAAGTGCGTACATCTTGGACATGGGGGGGAGCCAGTCCAACAGCACGTGTTCGTTCTTCTGGTGGGCGCCCCCCCTCTGTGGCCCCAGATGGAGGCAGGGTATGTCACCCTCTCCAGCGAAGATGTTAGCGTCCGTGATCCCGGACGCATATTCATAGTGGGGCTCCACGCCCATCACCTCCCTATACACAGGGTCGAAGACCCGGATGATCTCCTCGTCCTTATCCATGACGTAGGCCTCATATCTAGGAGGCTTGGTTCTTACCTCGACCTCTGATTGCAGCCCAAGCGTACCGATCAGCCTCTCCATGTCATCTATCGCCGTCTGCACGGTCTCCCCAGGAACCAGCAGCCTGTTCACTTCGAAGCGGCAACTGGCGGGCACGATGACGGAGTAGATCTCGTAACCCCCCTCAATCTTCAGCGTGCAGTAATTACCGGTACCGAAATCAGGGTGCTCTTTGAACTCGAGCTTGTCAAGGTTCGTCAAGATCTTACCGGCATCCTCAATCGCGTTTATCCCGAGGTGGGGCCTGAAGCCGTGAGCCGCCTTCCCTTTCACGTGAACGTCGTAGAGGATTTTACCCGTAATCCCCAGTGGGATGGGTTTTGTCTCATCACCCGGATAGGGCTCGGCCAAGACGATCGCGTCCACCTTTCCATAATCTGTCTTGAGCATGGCCTTAGCCCCCTTCCCGTAGGCCTCCTCGTCTATGACACCCGAGAATGAAAGCTCCCCATTGAAGGGATGCCCGGATTCGACGAACGCCCTGATCATGTCGAGAGTGCAGGCAATCCCCCCCTTCATGTCGCATGCCCCTAGACCGTAGACTCGCCCATCCCTGACAACGGGCATGAAAGGATCGGTATCCCAGCCATCGACCACAGGCACTGTGTCGGTGTGCCCGTTGAAGTTGAGCCTCTTCCCGGGTCCATCGCCCTCCAGCTTGGCGTAGACGTTTGGCCTGCCGGGCTCCACCACCTCAACCTCGCACCTCAGACCCAGAGCCTCCAGCTCCCCCCGCAAGTACTCGGCCAGCTCCCCTTCCCGCCCCACGACGGAGTTGATGGAGATCATCTCTTGGAGACGTCTCAGCGTGTACCTTTCGTCAAGCTTGGATAGAAGATTCTCAGTCATCTCGGCTTCCATAATGGGTGGTGAAATGGATGCTATAATTCTTGCCTCAGAAGGTCTTCATCTGGGCTTTGTACATGTCCACCACCTCGCTCACAAGGGTGGCGTTCTCTGATGCTTTGTCCTCCCTCCACCTCTGGAAGCGGGGGAACCTGACGGCGATGCCCGAGTCCTTCCTAAGCACGTCGAAGGCCGCGGTGTGGACCGGGCTCAGTGTCAGCTCGTCCCCGAGCACCTCCATGACCACCCCTGGGCTGAACCAGACCTCGGCCTCCATCAGAGAGTCCACCCTGGGATGCCTCCCCTCGTGCCGATACTCCTCCAACATCTTGGGGATGTTCGCCAGATCCTCATCGGTGAAACCGGATCCCACCTTGCATATGGTCCTGAACACATCCTCCTCGTGGTCGTAGACTGCGCCGAGCAGTGAGCCATAGCTCCCAGCCCGCCTCCCCCGTCCATGGAAGGCGCCTACCACTACCAGATCGACCGTATCCACCATCTTGCTCTGGTAGCTGGCCTTAAGCTTCACCCAGAGCCAAGATCTAGCCCCAGCCCGATAAATGGAGTCCTCGGCTGTGGACTTCACTATCAGCCCCTCTGTCCCCTCCGACAGGGCCTCTTCGAAGAAGTCGTACAGCTCCGTAACATCGGATGTAACCATAGACCTGACAGGCTTGTACCGCTCGGTTTCCTCGATGATATCGCTGAGCCTTTGTCTGCGGACTGGATAGGGCTTCACCGTGAGGTCCTCGCCGTCGGCGTAAAGGCACTCGAACAGGAAGACTGCGATCGGGAGTTTTTCCATCATCTCCTCGATCCTGTACTTCCTCCTGCGCTGCATCAATGTCTGGAAGGGCTTCATCGCCCCTGTCTCCGGATCTATGGCGACGGCTTCTCCCTCTAGGATTGCCTCCTCCGCCCTCACAAGGTCGAGGGTCATCTCCACAGCGTCTGGGTACATCCGGGTTATGTTCTCCAACCGTCTGGAGAAGATCTGGACATCGTCGCCTTTCTTGTGGATCTGGAACCTTTCCCCGTCTAGCTTGTACTCGGCAGAGCAGCTCACAAGCTTTTCGATTATCTCCTCGGGTGTAGACAGACGCTGCGCCAACATCATCCTGATGGGTTTACCTACAACCACGTGGACATCCTGCAGAGCACCGAGCCCGTCCTCCGCGAGGGTACGGGCGACATACCCGAGGTCGCTGGTAAGGTTGTATGCCCTCTCAAGCTTTCCACGATTCCCTGCAGATCCTGTGTACCCGAGGGCCAATGCGTCGAGAATCGTCATGTCCCCGACCCCCAGCCTCAGGGCCCCGTCAACCGTCCTCGCGAGGTATCGGGCTCCAACTGGAGAGATGTTGACCATCGCAGTAACGAGCCTGTCGACCTTTCGCCCGCTACTGCCTTTCCCCGATTCTTTTGCGATCAAATCTAGGGTCTTGTAGATGTCGGAGACGGTGAGCTGCTTGGACCCAAGCATGGCCTGACGCTTTCCCTTGAGGGTGCTCTCTGCCGCCAAGCCGATGTCTCCCTTCTCCGCCAGAACGGCCTCCACATCAGCCTTTTGAAGCCCGGAGGCCTGGACGATTGTGTCGATGATCATCCTCTCCGCCATCCCTATCTCTGGCTCCCCTTTCCAATCTGGGTGGATCTTTCCCTGGGTGAGATAGATGACCTTCTCTAGCTCGTCGGGCTTGGCATCCCTGAGAAGGTCGGCGAGGATGCCGGTCATCTCCAGCCTCTTGGGTGTAGCCTCTAGACGCTCATAGGTCTCAATAAGGGTGGCATAGAGCATCTTGAATCAAAAACCTGTAACGCACCACGAGTATAAACCTGTTCTGCAAGACTTCAGACAGTGTACCTGCAGACGGCCCTTTTACCGATGCTCGATGACTCCATCAGGGCGTCGATGAGACAGTATTCTCCCATCTGCTCGATGATACCCTCGAAGATGTACCTCGTATCTTTCTCCCTCTCGATCCTGGTGAGAAGATTGGGGGGGAAGAAATCGTTCTGCATATGGTCCCAGACAAAGTCGAGCTTGGGGAATCCCCTGTGCCTGAGGACGACATACGCCCTGTAGTGGGTGATCATGTCGACGTACTGCATCGCCCATAGACCGGCTAGATCGTCGTAAGACCCGATGCCGCAGCGGTCATCGCTCCCCTCTATGATCTTCATACCCTTCACAAGCTTGTCCTTGTGATCGTCGAGGATATGATCCCTAGTCGCCGTGAACATCTGGTCCCCGCCTACATGGTCGTCGGCGTGGATCACCTCGTGAGTGGCCGTGTAATACGCCAATGTCTCGGGCACCTCGGGGATATTGAGGGGCCTGTCGCAGAAGGGAATCCTGCTGTCGAGGGTGATGCTCGCCGGAGGATCGAAGGCTCCATAGGCCATATGGTACAACCCTACGCATTTCCTTAGCAGGTGCCTCGCAAAGAACCTCCCAGTTATCAAAAGTTCACGGGTGTGGTCCAGGTGTAGACATATCGGCAGATCGAGTTTTTCCTGGGCCTCGGCGATTAGCCCAATGGAGTCGAAGACGAGCCTCCGCACGTCTTCGGAGGTCAGCTCTCTCCGCCTTAACAAGCTGTATCTGATGAGTTACGAAGGATTCAAATTTAAGGGAAGTGGTGTAATAAAGGTCTACAACATAAACCTTTCGATAATTCTTCTCGAAAAAATCATTATAACGTTTAAATTTTCCATCTGTCAAATAACTGTAAATTATAACTGAGTTGCAGTGATTATTGTCCGCTTCTCCCCATGGGCTATAGAGAAACCCCTATTTTATCAACTTTCATTTAGGTGTGTGGTGTGTAAAACGACAGATCAATTGTTCAATGGAGAGCGGGCGTTCAAGGATCTCGAAATGCTGGCAGTTGAGATAGGGCCACGACCCGGGGGAAGCGAAGCCGAGGATAAGGCTGTCGAATATATCGCTTCTGAGTTCGAGTCCCTCGGCCTTGAGACCTCCGTACAGGAATTCGCAATATCATCAGGAATGGTGGTTTCCAAACGTCTCGAAGTTGTAGAACCCTTCGAAGAGGAGATCAAGAAATACTACAAGGATCGCCTAAGAACACCCCCGTAAAGGCATACGACTTCTTTTTCACTCTATTTTGTAGATTTTTCCCCTTTTTTTATTGATATTACATCTGTTCGACTACTCTAGTCTTCAGAACAGGTTCCTTGTTATGGACCATTTCTGTAGATCTGGACTACACACAAAGTATGATATCCGGGCTGGGAGCCCCCATGTATGGGGTTCGAAAAGTGGTTAGACCCATAGATAGAAAGAGAGGACTGAGTGCAGTCGTATCCACGCTGATATTGCTGGTTGTAACGATACTACTCACAGGCGTCGTGACTTACTATGCTACCAACGTAACGACAGTGAGAACCGAGACCGAAGAGGTGCAGATCTCAAAGGCCCACATCTGGGTGAACACCACCGGCGCAGTCGGTACGTTCAAGATCCAGAACCTTGGAGGCAAGGACATTCTCTTCGACAAGATCCATATCAGGGGAGTGGAGGAGCCTTGGACTGACGTCTACTTCTACAGGGTGCCAAGTGGAGAGGTCATAAATGGCGACATGAATCGTACGACCTACGAGGACCTAGATACCGCCTTAGAAACAATCGATGGCAAAGTTTACAATCGATCTACCGCAGACATTCCGTTGATCTCCGGTGGCGAGATATTAATCTACATCAAGGGCCCGGACAACGTCCAGATGGACGACATCGGTACAACCGTCAGCATATCGATATTCACGGCGAACGCTCAGTACATAACGGAGTGCAACGTCGAGTCAGGCACCGATCAGTGATCGGAAGGCTGGCTACGTTGCCTACCAAAGAACAGTATCTGGAGGACTAGGATGTCTCCTAGAAGATCGCAGCTGGAAATCAGGTTGAACATACTATCCGCCGTCAAAGACGGGGTGGACAAGCCCACCCGCATAATGTACGCCGCCAACATGTCCTGGAAACCAGTCCAGAAGATACTGTCCCACCTGGTGGAACAAGGCCTCCTTGAAGTGAGGATAAACACAGAGAGCAGACAGTCCAAGAGACGATACGTGCTAACCGACAAGGGCGCCAATGTGCTCGACTACTTCGAGAAAGCCAAGGAGATCCTGCCTCTCGAAGGAGTTTACGCAGGAGACTAACCTCCCAAATTTTTTTACAATATTTTTAAATTACACGAAGCTCGTTGTTAGTTCTAATTTAGCTAATAAACATCCATTGACTTTACCAATAACATGCACAATACTTCTTCTAACAGCATTTTTATAGAAAAAAGATCTTAGAGGTCGAAGACCTTCCTTGGATTGAGGATGTTAGTGGGGTCGAAGACTCGTTTGATGGCTTTCATGAGTTCGACCTGGGTCTCGCCAACTTGGAGATGAAGATATTGTTTCTTTGTATAGCCGACGCCGTGCTCTCCTGATATGGTCCCCCCCACGCCGAGGGCTATGTCAATGAGTTCACCTATGACTGCCTCCAGAGTTTTCTGCCATTGGTCATCGCTGAGATCTCCTTTCGCTATTATGCTGTGTATGTTCCCGTCGCCCGCGTGACCGATGTTCGAGATGATGACCCCATGTCGCTCCGCCACCTTTTCCGCCCCTTCGATGTAGTCGGGTATCCGGCTCCGGGGAACGCATGAATCCACCTCGTCTATCTCCCAGAAGGCTTTGTACGCGTCGAAGAGGCATTTCCTCGCCTCCCAGAGCTGTTGCTGCCTAGACTCGGTGTCCGCAACGAATGCGTCGACGGCGCCCATCTCGATGCAGACCTCTCCCACGGTCTCCATCTGGGACTCCACCTCCTCCTCGCTGTTCCCCTCAACGCCTATCAGGAGGTAAGCGGGATGGCTGTTGTCAGGAAGGCTCCGTCCCAGGTATTTTTCGGCAACGAGCACCGCGTGGTTGGGCATGTATTCGATGGCGAAGGGCACCACCTTCCTACGGATGATCTCCGAGACCGCGTTGGCAGCCGCCCTCGTGGACTCGAAGGGTATGAACATCAATGCCGTGTTCCGCGGCTTGGGGACCAGCCTAAGGGTAGCCTTGGTCACGATGGCCAACGTCCCCTCGGAGCCTATGATGATATCCTTGAGGCTATAGGCTGTGGAGTCCTTCACGACTTTGCCGCCGAGCCGAATCACCTCGCCGTCAGGCAGGACCGCCTCAAGTCCTTGTACGAAGTCTCTGGTCACGCCGTACTTCATGCCCCTGACGCCCCCCGCGTTGGTCGAGATGTTACCCCCGAGGCTTCCCGACTCTTGCCCGGGATCAGGGGGATACAATAGTCCGAGCTTCTCTGTCTCGGCGTGGAGGTCCATGATAAGGACTCCAGGCTCGACCACAGCCATCAGGCTCTCCTGGTCGATCTCGAGGATGCGATTCATGCGTTCAAGGCTCAGGGCAATCCCGCCCTGAACCGGGAGGGAGCCGCCGCTCAGCCCCGTCCTCGAGCCTTGGGGCGTGACGGGGATCCGCTCTGCGTGTGCGAGCGCCATGATGGACGAGACTTCTTGGGTGCTCACGGGCCTCACTACGATCTCAGGGGGGTAGGGAGGCTCAAGGCTCTCGTCTATCCCATGTTTCTCAAGATCCTCCGCGGAGTCTGAGACGTTATTCACGCCTACGATTTCCTCAAGCTTCCTCCGGATCTCAGGCGTCACCTTGCCGTATTCATCCATTCTCCTTGTGCTCCCTGATCTTTTCTATGAGGTGGGGGATAACTTCGTAGAGGTCGCCGACTGCCCCGAGGGAGGATACGCCGAAGATGGGTGCATCTGGGTCCTTGTTGATGGCGATGATCACGTCTGAGGTCTTCATACCGGCGAGGTGTTGCACCGCTCCCGAGATGCCGCACGCCATGTACAGCTTCGGTCGGACTGTTCGCCCGCTGAGGCCCACCTGGTGGCGATACTCCATCCAACCCTCGTCCACCGTCGGCCTGCTCGCGCCGACCGCTCCCCCCAAGGCCTTGGCCAGCTCCCGGATCACCTCGAACCCCTTCGGCTCACCGAGGCCTTTCCCCCCTGAGACGACGATGTCGGCGTCTACTATGCTCACCGCTTCCGGGGCGGGTTGGAAGTCGATGATCTTGACCCTGTCGGGTATACTGCTCATGTCAACCGCTTTTTTGATTATCTCCGCTCTTCTGGAGGGATCCCTCTCGGCCTCCCTCATCACCTTGTACCTGACGGTGGCCATCTGGGGCCTTCTGTTGGTACAGATGATGGTGGCCATGATGTTGCCCCCGTAAGCCGGCCGCGTCTGGAGGAGCAGCCTTGTCTTGTGGTCTATGTCCAGGCCGGTGCAGTCAGCCGTCAATCCCGTTTCGAGGCAGGCGGCCACCTTCGGTCCCAAGGATCTACCGATGGCGGTTGCCCCGATGAGGAAGATGCCCGGCTTCTCCTCCCTTACGAGTTCCTCCAGCAGAGCAGAGTAGGGGTCGTCTCTAAAAACTTCAAGGGCTGGGTCAGAGTACACGAATACCTTGTCGGTGCCCCTGAACGCCAACTCCACAGCGCCTTCGTCAACGTCTTTCCCTATAACAACTGCGTATAGATCTTCCCCCAGCTGATCGGCAAGTTCTCGTCCTTTCCCGAGGAGCTCGTAGGCTACGGGGTGGACCACCCCTCCCCTCTGTTCGGCATAGACGAGGACGCCCTTGTATTCGGATGTATCGTCTTCCTTCTCGGTCTCTTTTATTGTTATGGCATCCTCAGGACAAGCCTCGACGCACGCCCCGCATAGGCGGCATTCGTCGAGAATGACAGGGTAGCCGTTCTCCATCTCGATGGCTGCGAAGGGGCAGGCGGTGACGCAGAGGCTGCAGCCGGTGCATTTTTCTTTTTCAACGGTTATCGGTAGCTCGCTCACCTCAGATCACCTTGCACTCCAAGAGTTTTTCGAAGATTTTCCCTGCCAGCTCATCAGGGGAACCCTCGAACACTTCTCCGGTGGCTGGAGGTGTAGGGGTGAAGATTTTAACAACCCTCGTGGGGGATCCATCTAATCCTAGATCCGATGGATCAACGTCAATATCCTTCGATGTGATCCGGTGGATCTCTGCCTTCCTCGCCTGGAGCCTGCCTCGGAGGGTCGCTAGTCGGGGTTGGTTTATGTCCTTGCTCACCGAGATGACGAGTGGAAGGGGCGCCTCGAGGGTCTCGACCCCGTCATCGAGAAATCTAGTCAGTTTAATCTTGCCCCCTGAGACTCCAAGGATCTTGTTAACATAGCAGACGTGGGGGATGCCCATCTGCTGGGCTAGTTCGGGTCCGACCTGGCCCGTGTCGCCGTCGGTAGTCTTCAAGCCGCAGATGATTAAATCATAGGGAGCCAGCTTTTCGATGCAGAGACCGAGGGTGTAACTCGTCGCCCATGTATCGGCTCCGGCGAAGGCCCGGTCCGTTGCCAGCCATGCCTCGTCACAACCCAGTGCTATAGTGTCCCTGAGGGCGGCCTCGGCCTGGGGCGGGCCCATGCTCAGCACCTTCACATTGCCGCCGTATTTCTCTCTGAGCCGCAGGCCCTCCTCGACGGCGTACTCGTCGAAGGGGTTGACGACAGCCGCGATTCCCTCTCTCTTCAGGGTTCCGGTCTCTTCGTCGAACTCGACCTCTGTTGTCTCCGGAACCTGCTTGATGCAAACGATTATGTTCAAGCCCTCGCTCATCTCATCCCGTCCCGAATTAAACGTTCTAAGAATGTTCCATCACGCTGTATAAAAATACGGAGGGGGATCGAGTTCGTAAAGAAGTCTTATCTAATCAAGGAGCCACCATTAAACCAGTGAGGTTTCATGTCCGTCCACCCCATCGAGTTCAGGTACTTCTATCCCGAGATGAAGAAGGTCTTCACCGAGGAGTCCAAGCTCCAGAAGTGGCTCGACGTAGAGGCCGCCCTCGCCTGGGCCCACGCCCAGCTCGGCTCGATCCCCGTCGAGGCGGCGGAGGAGATCGGTATGAAGGCGGATATTGGCATAGTGAAACTGGAGAGGATGAAGGAGATCGAGGGGGAGATCCATCACGACATAATGGCCATGGTCAGGGCTCTGACGGAGGTCTGCGAGGGGGATGCCGGGAACTATATCCACCTTGGGGCCACCAGTTATGACATCGTGGATACATCCCTCGCCCTCCAGCTCAGGGACTCGCTAAAGATACTCGAAGGGGGCCTCTTGGATCTGCTTAGAGGGTTATTGGAGCAGGCGGAGGCTCACAAGGAGACCATTTGCATCGGGCGCACCCACGGGCAGCACGCTCTTCCCACGACGTATGGGATGAAATTTGCGGTCTGGGCCGACGAGGTCTCAAGGCACCTTGACAGGTTGGAGGGGGTCAAAGGGAGGATTCTGTTAGGGAAGATGAGCGGTGCGGTGGGGACCATGGCGGGATTTGGGGAGAAGGGGTTCGACGTCCAGAGGCTGACGATGGAGCGCCTCGGTCTCAGGCCAGTCCCGATCGCCAACCAGATAGTGCAGAGAGACAGCCACGCTGAGATGCAGTGCCTCCTCGCGATCATCGCAGGAACCATGGACAAGATCGGAAGGGAGATCAGAAACCTTCAGCGAAACGAGATCGCCGAGGTCTTCGAGCCCTTCAGGAGGGATCAGGTCGGATCTTCCACCATGCCCCACAAGAGGAACCCCCACAAGAGCGAGCGGGTCTGCGGGCTGGCGAGGCTTATACGGGCCAGCGTAGTCCCGTCCCTGGAGACCATAGCCCTCGAGCACGAGAGGGACCTGTCCAATTCGTCCCTGGAGAGGATCACAATCCCCGAGGGTTTCATCCTGACCGATTACATCCTCAGGCAGATGACCTCCATCATCAGGGACCTCGTCTTCGACCATGAGAACATCCGAAGAAACTTGGACCTCACCCTCGGCCTCTGCCTCACCGAGAGGGTGATGCTCGAGCTGGTGAAGAAAGGAGTGGGGCGGCAGGAGGCCCACGAGCTGATGCGCCGCCTCGCGATGAAGTGCTGGAATGAGAGGAGGAGCCTCCGGGAGATCATGTTAGAGGATGGGCAGGCCAGCGCGCTCGTGACCGAGGACGAACTGGACAACTGGCTTAAACCAGAGAACTATCTTGGCACCGCTGTGAGTCAGGTGGAAAACGTCGTAGACACCCTTAAAACCAGATTTCCGCAAAGGAAATAAACCACAATTTCGTTTCATTGACAGCGTAGACTGAGCCCAGAGGTCCAACATGTCTCCGAAGTCTAAAACCAAGAAGCTCGAAGAAAAAGTAGCCAAACTCGAGGCCTCGTTAGAGGACGAGAGGAAACGAGCGGAGAAATATCTCAGCCAGTTAAAATATGCAAAGGCGGACTTGGAGAACCTTCAGAAGCAGACCCAGAAGCGATTGGACGAGATGCTCTCCCGTGCGAACGGGCGCCTCCTCATGCAGCTTCTCCCCCTCCTCGATGAGTTGCACCTCGCAGTTGAAGTCTTAAAGGCTGGAAAGGGTGACATAGTTGAGGGCGTCGAGATGGTGAGGGGTAAGCTTGAAAAGCTCATGGCGACTGAGGGGGTCTCACCTATAGAGGCCATCGGAGAGCCATTCGATCCTCGATTCCACGAGGCAGTATTGGAGGTCGAGACCCATGACCAGCCAGATGGAACCGTGATCGAAGAGCTTCGGAAAGGCTACAAGTTCAAGGATCGGGTTCTGAGGGCGAGCATGGTGAAGGTGGCAAGGAACCCGGGCTCAGATGAAGATCAAGAGGAGAATGAAGATGAGTGAGGAAAAGAGAGAGAAGATACTCGGAATAGATCTGGGGACTACCAACTCGGCGGCGGCCGTGATCATAGGTGGGAAGTCCACCATCATTCCCAGCGCTGAGGGGCCCACTGTGGCAGGGAAGATGTTCCCGTCCATCGTCGCATTCACCAAGGACGGTCAGCTGTTGGTGGGTGAACCGGCCAGGAGGCAGGCGGTCACCAACCCTGAGGGAACGGTGCGCGAAGCCAAGCGTCTGATTGGCACTAATAGGAAGATCACCTTGCACGGCAAGGAGTACACTCCCCAGCAGATATCGGCCTTCATCCTGCAGAAGATCCTCAGGGACGCAGAGACATACATGGGCGAGAAGTTCAGCAAGGCGGTCATCACCGTCCCGGCCCACTTCAACGACAACCAGCGCCAGGCCACCATCGACGCAGGGGAGATAGCAGGCCTCAATGTCACAAGGATAGTCAACGAGCCCACCGCGGCGGCGCTGGCCTACGGCATCGACAAGACCGATCAGGAGCTGAAGATCCTAGTTTTCAGCTTCGGAGGGGGCACGAACGACACAACTGTGATGGACTTCGGCGGTGGGGTGTTCGAGGTCCTCTCGACCAGCGGCGACACCAAGACCGGCGGCACAGACCTGGACAAGGCAGTGATGGACTACGTCGTTGCGGAGTTCAAGAAGGAGTCTGGCATCGACCTCACCAATGATTTGAGCGCCATGGTGAGGATCAAGGAGGCCTCGGAGAAGGCTAAGATCGAGCTGTCCACGCTGATCACC
>JAUWBQ010000233.1 GCA_030601645.1 Candidatus Bathyarchaeota archaeon
ATCTCAACAGAATACGACACAAGTTATTTTAATAGTTTTATTAGATGGAACCGTAACCATAGATGTGATATAAGAATGGTAAAAGTCACATTCGTGCAGACAGGGTACATCGGCGCGACGACCCTCATCGACGCGCTCCTAGACGAGAGGGCCTCACGGAAGGATATATCCGTCCGGGTGATCTCATCGGGATGCAAGATGGACGAGGCGGAGGCCGCGGCCGCGGCGGAGATCGCCGCGAAGGTCCCCACGGACCTCTACGTGTGCGTCTCCCCCAACGCCGGCCTCCCCGGCCCCAAGAAGATGAGGGAGATCCTCAAGGAGACCGGGAAGCCGATAATAGTCGTCTCTGACGAGGCCTCCAGGAAGGCGGCCAAGAAGCTGCCGGAGGAGGGGATCGGCTACATCGTCCTCTACGCCGACGCGATGATAGGAGCCAAGAGGCCCTTCCTCGACCCCATCGAGATGGCCCTCTTCAACGCGGACGTCATCAAGGTCCTCTCAGTCACAGGGGTCTTCCGCATAATCTACACAGAGCTGGACAGGGTCATCGAGCAGATCGAGAAGGGCGAGAAGCTGGAGCTGCCCGAGGTCGTGGTGAACAAGAAGAGGGCCATAGCCGCCAGCGGCCTCCAGAACCCCTACGCCAGGGCGAAGGCCATGGCCGCCTTCGAGGCTGCCAGGAAGGTCGCCAACCTCGATGTGGAGGGCTGCTTCAAGACAGAGGGAGCCCAGAACTACATCCCCATAATCGCCGCGGCCCACGAGCTGATGAGGTACGCCGCGAAGCTCTGCGACGAGGCTAGGGAGATGGAGAAGGCGAACGACTCCGTCGAGAGGCTCGTCCACTTCAGGGACGGCACGCTCCGGAAGAAGACCCAGCTCCTCGGGAAGTTCGAGTAGAGGGCCTCACCGGTCCCTGTCCCTACCCCTCCGGGTCCTGACGGCGACGCCGAAGCCGAAGGCGAGCATCTCCTCCCGGGTGAGGAGGGCCCGCCCCACGGCCAGGACCCTTTTTTTCGAATCAAGTACAATGACCTCGTCACCAGGCCTGATGCCAGCGCCAGCGTCCACCACGTGCTTCGCGAAGACGTTCTTCCCCTGGGATATGAACTCCCCCACGTTGTCCAGCACCGTCACCGTGAAGCCCAGGGGGTTAACCCCGGAGACCAGCCTCTCAGCCCCGGCTATGGTCAGGGTCAGCATCCCGTCCGTCGGCCTCAGGGAGGCGAGAAGGACATCCCCCAGGCGTATGAACTTGACCTTCCCCGTCCTCTTGGAACGCTCGAAGGACACCCCCTCCGGGAAGAGAGTCCCTCCGCTGGAGGGGCCGAACTGGTATTCAGCCACGCCCCTCACTCGCCTCAGGCCCCGATCCATCCCGTGACAGTAGATGCGCTGAGCATTTATAGCCGATTCGCCATCCATCTAGGTGAGGTCTCACGATGCATTGCGAGGTCTGTGGAGCAGAGATCAACGGCCCGCCCTACCGCAGGATAATAGAGGGGGGCAAGATGACCGTGTGCGGGCGATGCGCCAGCTTCGGCTCGGTCGAATGGAGTCCCAACCTACCCCAAGGACGCCCGCGGGGCCGTCCGGCTCCGAGGCGCCCCCGGAGCGAGGTGGAGGCGGTCGAGACCCTGGGGATGGTGGATGACTACGGGGCGAAGATAAGGAAGGCGAGGCAGAAGATGGGGATGACCGTCGAGGACTTTGCCCGGAAGATAAACGAGAAGGAGTCAGTCATCAAGAAGCTGGAGAAGAAGGAGCTCAACCCAGACAGGAAGCTGATACAGAAGTTGACAGGCGCCCTCAAGATCGAGCTCCTGGAGGTAGGGGAGGTCCCAGCGGTAGCCCCCGTCGCAAGGATGGCTTCCACCGGCAGGACCCTCGGAGAAATCTGGAGACAAAGCAGGGAAAAAACCAAGGAAGAAGAGGAGAGGGGTTGACACCCTAGACGGGAAACAACCCCCAGCCCCTGGGATATCCACGCCAGTTGTGCAGACCCGAACTCGATGGGAGACGAGAAGCTATGTCAAACCGGAGAAACGTGATCCTCATAAGCGGAGTGCCGGGCGTGGGCAAGACCACCGTCTCCCGCCTGTTGGCGGAAAGAATTGGAAGCCCACTCGTCAACGTCTCCCATCTGGCGGAGAGGGAGAACCTCACCACTGGCTCCGACCCCCTCAGGGAGACCTCCGTCGTGGATCTGGATAGGATGAGGGAGAGGCTGTCCACGATCGTCAAAGAATCGAAGGGCCCAGTCATCGTCGAAGGCCACTTCGCCCACGACGTCGTCCCCCCCGGAGAGGTCTCGCACGCCTTCGTCCTCAGGAGGGCACCGTGGAGGCTTAGGGAGGAACTGGAGGCCAGGGGCTACCCCGAGGGGAAGGTCTGGGAGAACGTCGAGGCGGAGCTGGTGGACGTCTGCCTCGTGGAAGCCGTGAAGGCCCTGGGATCGGAGAGGGTTTGCGAGATCGACACCACCGATAGGTCCCCGACGGAGGTGGTGGAGGAGATCGCCTCCGT
>JAUWBQ010000145.1 GCA_030601645.1 Candidatus Bathyarchaeota archaeon
GGGGATGCGCCTCCCCAAGGACTACGCCCTGAGGCATAGGGACATCATCAAGATCATGACCCAGCCCAGGGCGAAGTCCAAGTGATACTGTAACCTTTTCCGATCGCCATCGACGATATACCGCCACTCGATCCCAGCTGCCACCCGTATAGAAGATATCAGCAGAGGGTAGGAGAGTTCAGTCTACCTGTTTTTTCCGCGACCGATTCTCGGGATGAAACGCCCTGTGGATCTCATGTACTCCCGATACCTCTGGCCGAATCTGGACCTCAGAAGCTCCTCCTCGGGTTTCGCCAGTGCAACGTAACCGGGGGTCCCCACCATCGGAGCCAAGGCGATCAGATTCAGCCAAACGAGGAATAGCCCCGAGAACATCAACATGTACCCCATGTATGACGGATGGCGTACGTAGCGATAGGGCCCACCTGTGACCAGCTGTTGATCCTCAGGCATCTCCCACGCAACTGAGTATCTGCCTCGGGCGACGACGCTCCATACAAAAACGAGGATCCCAGAGCTCACCACAGCCAGGCCCAGGGCCTGCAGCGTCGAACCGAAGGGAGGCTCAAGCTGCAGGGCGGGCATGAACAGGTAGATCTGGCCCACGAAACCCAGGTAGTTGACCAGGAGGGCCTCGGAGAAGAAGGCGAAAGTCCCCAGTGCTGCTAGGGAAATGAAGACCCCCGCTGGGCCTCTCCACCTCGGCGTATGTCTCCTCACCACTCCTCTCCCTGCTCCCTTTTATCACGTTCTGGAGGTTGACGGCGAAGAATAGGGCGAGGCTCAAGAGAAGGACGCCTGCGATGATGGATCCGGGCAGCATCATTCAGAATGTGGATTAGGGCGTATTTTACATTCGTGCCTGGTGGGGCCTAGCTGTGGGCGTTCTCGGGTTCCCTGATGTATCGCAGCGCCAGGGCCAGGCTTCCCAGCGCTGATACGGACAGGATGATCCAAGGATAGGCGGGGTTCATCGCGTAGACGTGGCCACCGATGTACGACCCCAAAGCTGCGGCGGGGAAGAGGAGGAAGCCACCTCCCCAGAAGTTCCCGAAGCTGAACATCACCCCCCTCTCCCCCAGGAGGGAGTAGAGCCGCCCACGTCGGCTCCTGGGTATCATGTTGGCGATGAGTGTGGAGAAGGCGGGCATCATCATCCCGTTTATGATGGTCATGACGCAGAGGATGGCCAGGACGCCGTAGAATCCCCCGGAGTATAGGTAGAGGAAGATGGCAGGGGGCGCCATGGCCATCGCGATGAGGATCATCCGCCTCGGGCCCCACCGGTCCACCAGGGAGCCGAGGGGGAAGGCCAGGATGATGCCCAGGAGGCCTGCGATGGGGAGGGCGACACCCCACTGGTAGACTGAGAGGCCGACAACCTGCTTGGCGTAGACCACCCAGAAAGGGGCGGACATGGCGACGAAGAGGGCCGAGACCATCTCGATGATGACTATGCTCCTGAGGGAGCCGTCCATCCAGCGGATCGACTTGAAGATGCTCCTGTAGGACTCCTTCACGATCCTGGGCAGGTCGCGCAGGGTGAGCTTCTCTGTGACCTCGTCCTCGGGGATGGTCTCCTTGAGGTACTTGAGCCTGATGGTGGCGACGAGGAGGCCGGTGAGGAAGGCTACGCCCCAGCAGAGGCGGATGGCCTGGATCAGCGCGGCGTCGTCTCCGCCGTAGGCCGTGATGACCCAGCCGCCGATGTAGGGGGCGATGATGCGGATGGCGCTGGGGATGGCCCTAATGGTGGCGAAACCCCTTCCCCTCACTCCGGGTGGGAGGGAGTCGGCCTGGAGGGCGTTCAAGGCCGGGGTATAGAAGAGGAACAGGTGGCTGAAGAACTGACCCGCTGCGAGGGCCCTCCAGTCCTTGGCGAAGATGAAGGGGATGTGGCTAATGGCGTAGGCGTAGGTTGAGAAGCCTATCAGCTTGACTCTACCCATCTTGTCGGCGAGGTAGCCGCCCACAGGGTAGAGAAACATCCCGGCTATGATGCCCAGGGAGTTGATGAGGCCGACCTGGGCGGGGGTCCCCCCGAGGGCGAGGATATAGAGGCTGAAGAACGGGTAGACGATGCTTGTTGAGAAGCTCCAGAGCACCCTGCAGACGACCAGCACCCGGATGTTGCCCGTGATGAACCAGAATGGGGATCGCCCTCGCTGCTCTGAGACCGCCATGACTCCACTAGCCTTTGATAGTCGCCTATTAAACCCTATCCAGAATCGCCACGTGTGATCGGACCGAGGTTTGTCTGGAGGGTTCAGTTAATATTTCGCCAGAGCGTTTCACCATTGGTTAAGGATGAAACGACAGGTTGTACTGACCGTATCGGAGTCGAAGAGGCTCATCGCGAAGGGTGTGGCAGCCCTGCCAGATGTTAGCAGGGCGATGGAGGAGGGGATGGTGGTGGTGGCCACTGGCACCACCAACGCCTACGTTCTCCAAGAGCTCTGGGGGAAGAAATTCGATCTTAGACGCTACCGGAGTGGAATGACTACGCCCAAGGAGCCAGAGAGGCATGTGGAGACCCAGGAGGAGCCCATTCCCGATGTGGTCTTCAGGAAGGGGGAGATCGCAGAGGAGCTCGACAGGTACAACGCCGTTGCCCACATGGGGAGGGGAGATGTCTACATCAAGGGGGCGAACGCCCTCGACTACGAGGGGGGGATGGCCGGAGTCCTGATCGGAAGTTCCACGGGAGGGACGGTGGGAGCCGTTCTGGGAAGCATAGTCGGGAAGAAGATAAACCTCGTGATCCCCGTAGGCCTGGAGAAGCTGGTCTACATGGGCATCGACGACCTCCACTGGCTGGCCTCCCAGGAGGATTCCGAGGGCCCCAGCCTCTGGCCCATCACGGGGAACATCGTCACGGAGATAGAGGCTCTCCAGATCCTGACTGGGGTCGACGCCCTCCTCTACTCTGCGGGAGGCGTCGCGGGGGCGGAGGGGGCTGTGAGGCTGCTCTTGGAAGGGACGGAGGAAGAGGTGGAGGCCGCCATCGATCTCGTCGACTCCATCAAGGGCGAGCCCCGCTATCTGCTGTGAATCTCCCGTTTTCGTGGAGTTTTCTCCTTTTTTTAGGACGCATCCGATGGATCTGGGTGTATGTAGTATGGAGACACTAACAAACCGATTTATCAACAAGGGTTCAGAGTTTGTCAGAGGATAGGGCTTTTGAAGAGTCATCATAAGGTCGCCGTTTGGCCAGGCGACGGCATTGGGCCCGAGGTAACCAAGGAGGCGGTCAAGGTCCTGGAGGCCACCGACGCCGACTTCGAGTTCATCGAGGGCACCGTCGGGGGCAGGGCATACATCGAGTACGGGGACCCCTTGCCGCCCATGGCCATGGAGGCCTGTGACGAGGTGGACGCCCTTCTGTTTGGAGCCGTGGCCACCGACTACGCCCCATATGGTGTCCCCCGGAAGGTCCTCACGTATCTCAGGATCGATAGAGACGCATATGCGAACGTCCGCCCCATAAAGTTGTATCCGGGCGTCTATCCAGCCCACCACACTCCTCACCTCGACAACCTGGACGTGGTGATCGTGAGGGAGAACTCGGAGGGCTTCGCCCTTCGCCACGAGGGATACCTCTGGGAGGACAAGGGAGTGGACGAGAGGGTGATCACACACTTCGGCGCCCAGAGGATCGCCATGTTCGCCTGCAATTACGCCGTCAGAGAGGGCAGGAGCAAGATCTCCTGCATAGATCAGAGCGGATGGCTTTACGGCGACAGGAAGTTCAGGAGCGCGTTCAAGAAGGTGGCGGAGAAGTACCGGACGATCCAGAGGGACTATGTCAACGTGGACGTGGCGGCCATGATGATGGTGCAGGACCCGGCGAGCTTCGACGTCATCGTATCCCCGGACATATGGGGGGACATCCTTTCCGGCATCCTGATCGGCCAGATCGGCGGTGTCGGCCTGGCTCCTTCGGCCTGCATCGGGGAGAGCTTCGCGTTCTTCGAGCCGATCCACGGTATAGCCCTGGACATTACGGGGAAGGATATCGCCAACCCCATCGCCGCGATCCTCTCCGCAAAGCTCATGCTGCACTGGCTGGGGGAGGACGATGAGGCCCAGAAGATTGAGGCGGCCGTGGCCTCGCTGCTCCTGGAGGGGAAGGTGAGGACGCCGGACCTGGGGGGCAGTTCCAGCACCTCTGAGGTGGGGGATGCCATCGCCGAGAAGGTGGAGAAGGGCGAGTTTGAGCCTCTCCTCGAGGAGATGCACGCTGATCAGGCGGTGGCTCGCGAGCACTCTTCGTGATGGGCTGATGCGTTTTACTGTGTTATTCGTTTAGTTTTCGTTGGGCGGTGTTTTCGCCTATTGGGTTTTCTTGGGAATGTTTTAATGTTGATGGTGGGGTTTGTATTGCTGTTGGGCGGGGGTTCCCGAGTGGCCTAAGGGGTCAGGCTTAGGACCTGATGGATTAGTCCTCCGTGGGTTCGAATCCCACCCCCCGCACTTTGGCTGAACCCACCGCTATTTTCTCTTCCTGAAGACGATATAGTCATCAGGGGTGGAACATACGAAGTCAAAGCCAGCCTCAACAAGTTCGCAGGCCTCTTCAGCATTCCTCGCTACCTTGGATATCCACTCATCCTCTCCGAAATCGATGAGATGAGTATAGATCAAGGTGTTATTGATATTCTTATGACCCAAGATACGTTTCACATGCAAGATGTCCTTCGTCTTCTGATACTCCATCGTGCCCTTGAAATGCCTGAGACTCTTGAAGGTGATTCTCATGATATCTGGCTCACCCAGTTTGAAAGCGATCTTCTTTCGGTGTCTCCTGACTCCTTCACTGAAGTGCTTGTACATGCCTTTCCAGAA
>JAUWBQ010000172.1 GCA_030601645.1 Candidatus Bathyarchaeota archaeon
GACGTAGGCGGTCTCTCCGCTGAGGCGGACGATCTCCCCCATGAGCTTGAGGTTCCCAACCTCGATGAGATCGCCGATCTTGGGCTCCTCGTCGAACTTCGCCAAGACCAGGGATCCGTTGATCCTCTCGATGGTTCCTACTATGGACATTCTATATCACTCCCAGGATCTGGGCCACCTCGGCCTCGATCCTCGACCTGACATTATCAAGCTTGCCCTTGAGAGTGTTGTAATAGGTCTTGGTTGCGTCGTCATTCCTGACGACAACTCCCCCGGTTATGTCGACGGGGTCGTCCTCTAGCTTGATCGTTATGTCCCCAAGTTCCTTCTTCAGATCCCTGTTGATCGTCTTGAGGTTCTTCTTAAGGTAAGTCAGATCTCTCTCGTTCGCAGTCAAGAAAAAAACTTCTCCGCCAATAGCTGATACGGACTCGGATATTAACTTCACGAGGATTGTTGTATAATCAGACCTCATACCCTCTGCCATCTCTTCGAGCCTCCTCTCAGCGGCCTCAAAGACCTTGGAGAGGAGCTCTTGTCTGGTCTGCATCAGTATCCTCCTGCCATCCAGCTCTGCGCTGCCTACGATCCTGTCACTGACAGCCCTCAACTCGGAGCCGACGAGCGATATGATCTGCAACTCGGATTCGGCTCTAATCTTCTCGACCTCCTCCTCGGCAGACGCCATAATCTTTTTAGTCTTCTCTTCCGCACGGGCCATGATGTTTTTACGCTTTTCAACGATCTTATCGATGAGCTGAGCCTCCAGCTCCAAGGAATTCGTGCTCACTCAGGCAGCACCTCCCTCAGCACGAACTCCAAAGCCCCCTGCATCTTGTTCTCGGGGACCTTTTTGAGGGCTTCTGCTTTCTTTTTATAATCCTTTATACTTTTCTCGGCCTCGACCTTGGCTTTTTCTTCCGCTTCGCGTATTAGTTCGTCGATGCCGCTTCCCCGTTGGGCCATGTTCCGCCTACGCTCAGCCTCGGCCTTGGCCTTTGAGACCATCTCGTCTGCCTTCCTCTGGGCTTCAGCGACGATTTCGTCTGCCTTAGTCTCCGTGTCATTCAGGAGTCTCTGAAGGCGCTCCCCCATTGATAATACTCGTTCCATACTCATTTCATCACAACTCTAGTCTGGTCCCTATCGCCAAGGAGACGACAGCCTGCAACTCCGCCATTCTCATCCCAGTCTCCATTGTGAAGTCCGGGATCAGTGCGAAAACGGGTGTGATATCTCCCCTATTCATAACGCTCTCCCGAACGGAGCGAGTCTCCTCAGCGAAGCGTTCGGGTATTATAATGAGCTTGAACATCCCCTCCTCCGAGAGGTCTCTCAAGGTCTCCGCCACGGCTTCCCCGGTTCCCGCGTCAAAGCCTTCGGCTCCGATGAGCTCGAAGCATGTGATGAAGGATGGGGGACCTATGACAGCGACGCTCATTTCTAAGATGGTCGCGCTATCTGTCTTAAAAAAACTTGTGTAAAATCATAAAATGAAACCGATCCCGAAGAATCGCTGAGTATCCCCTCAATTTCAAAGCGGGGGGGATAGGATTTTAATTTAAAAAATTAGCGTCCGATGGCTGAGACTGTCCCTTAGAAGACGTTGGCAAGGAAGGGTAGGAGATAGTCGGTGACAAACTTTGGGTAGATGCCAATGAATACTGAGAACAGGGCGAAGACGAGGAGGGGTAAAATCATTGTCAGCGGAGCTTCCTTCACGTCCTTCAGGTGCTCCGGGAGGGGCCCGAAGAAGATGCGCCTCACTGTCCAGAGGGAGTATCCGACGGTGAGGACGGTCATGACTATGGACACGAAGGCGATTACGAGCTGTATGGGCGAGCCCGAGAGCGCGCTGCTGAAGACGCCGCTGAAGATGAAGAACTTGGACATGAAGCCCATCGTCGGCGGCACTCCTGCGATGGTGAAGAAACCGAGCAGGCACAGGACCGTGGTCCAGGGCATCCTGTCGGCCAGTCCCCCCATCTCCTTGATGCTCCGAGTCCCCACCTGGGCCATGAGTATGCCCGCGACACCGAACAAGATGCACTTACCGAAGCCGTGGGTTATGTAGTGGAAGATCGCGCCTGACACGCCGTACTCGGCTGCGCTGGCGAGGCCGAGGAAGATGTAGCCCATCTGGCTGACGCTGCTGTAGGCGAGGAAGCGCTTTATGTCGTCCTGCGCCAGAGCCATGAGCCCGCCGTAGACCAGCGTGACCAGTGCCCAGAGGGTGAAGACGAGGCTGAAGGTCTGGAAGACCGGAAACATGGGAATTATGACGAGCCTCGTAGCGGCGTACGCCCCAATGCCGATCATCGCCGGGCTCAGGAGCGCCGAGATGGGCGTCGGTGCCTCGCCGTGGGCGTAGGGTAGCCAGATATGTATACCGAAGACCGCCATCTTGGTGAAGAACCCGATGAGTATGGCGAAGGCGACCCAGCCGGCTATCGGGCTTCCGACGACGCCGCTGAGGGCGGCGATCTCGAAGCTCCCGGTGATCCAGTAGCTGCTGAGGATGCCCGCCAGGAGTATCACTGCCCCGACGTGGGTCCACATGAAGTACATCATGCCTATGCGCTCCCGCTCGCCGTAGCCGTAGTTGTTTATCAGCGCCCAGCTGGGCACGAGCATCAGCTCGTAGAACAGGTAGAACTGGATGAGGTTTGTAGTTAAGACTGTGCCTAGCATTCCGACCGCGTACAGAAGGTAGAGAGTGTAGTAAGAGGCGTAGGCCGAGTTCGGTGTCGGGATGCCTGTTTGGTGCTCCTCCTCTTCGAATCTGTGCTCCATATAGGTGGTCGAGTAGACGCAGATCATGAGGCAGAGGACGTTTATGGTGATCAGCATCCAGATGCTCAGTCCGTCCGCAAGCAGGCCAAAGGTGAGGCCAGCTTCAGGGGCCCAGGCATAGCTCTCGCTATAGGACCCACCGCCGTTTATCTCGGCGGCGACGCTGAATATCAATAATAGGGTTACGATTAACGGTAGGGTCGCAACCCATCCAACTTTCTTTCCCATCTGTTTACCAAGGAAGTAAACAACAGGTGCGGATACTAGGGGTACTAGAAGTACCAGAGCCAGGGAATAGGGTATTGCCATTTCATATACCTCCAAACATCTGTGTTAAACCGAATCCTAGGATCAGGACTACGAATATGATGACCATGTATATAATATTGTAAGACAGGACTCCGGACTGGAGCTTCTTAACCCGGTTGTGGAGCCCCGTCATGGTCGCCGGGACACCTCGGTTCAAGCTCACGTCCATAAGAAACTCCAGGTTATAGTAGAGCATCCTGCTGCCCTTCACGAAGACGTTGACTAGGCCCACGTTTATTGCTGGGTCGTAGACCTTGGTCTCGAAGACATGGAGCAACTTACCGAAAGCGATTGTCGAATCGCTGACGAAGGCGGTGATCTTGTCGAAGACCTTGCTCTCCAGGGTGGCGAAGACGGCTTTCGCGAAGTCGATGAGCCCGTAGACGAATACCTTGTAGTAGGTGGAGTTCATGTACCACCGGTTGAAGAGGAATGTGTGGACGGGCTTGAGTATGGGATTGCCTGAGACGAACTCCCAGGAGTCTACCTTCCTAGAGAGATAGAAGAGCCAGCCCAGGATTCCGCCGATCAGGAGCATCGCTGCGGACGTCCCCCAGGCGGTCAGTATAGTCGGGAACTCTAGGTGGTGAGTGTGCAGGGGTATCCCCATGTGGTGGAGCATATCGTGGAGCAGGTGCTCGATGAAGAGCTCGGGGGATAAGCTGGGCACGAAGAACCCGACCAGGCCTAATAGCCCGATGATGCAGACGAGGCCGACGAGGATAGCGATGGGCACCCACATAATCTTGGGGGCCTCGTGGGGGTGGTGGCCGTGCTCCTCCATCTCCTCGATGTGTTTGCTCTCGTGGCCAAGGAACGTGAGCTT
>JAUWBQ010000009.1 GCA_030601645.1 Candidatus Bathyarchaeota archaeon
CATGGAAGAAGGAAAGTTCGCGGGGATCAAGACCATTGAGAGAGACATCGATGAACGCAAGAAAGCCGGACATCAGACGAAGATTTTAGAGATCGCCATCGAATCTTCCATCTCCGCATTCACCCTGACCGATCTTAAGGGCATCCTCACATATGTGAACGAGTCCTTCGTGAATTTGTGGTGGTACGAAAAAGAAGAAGCCCTTAGTAGATCGATCACGGACCTGTTTCAGGAAGGTGTTTTTACCGAGGTTCTGATGGGGCTGAGGAATGTGGGTAGCTGGGTCGGAGTTGGGGGCTCTCAGGAAGGACGGGGCGCCCTTCGAGGTTCAGCTATCGGCCAGCGTGGTCAAGGACGACGATGGCATCCCCCTGTGCATGATGGCCTCCATGGTCGACATCACCGGGCATAAGGAGGCGGAGAGGAGCCTGATAGAGTACACTGCCCACCTCAGGGAGATCGTGGAGGAGAGGACCCGTGAGCTCATGGATGCCGAGAGGATGGTCGCCGCCAGCCGGGTATCCGCCATGGTGGGCCACGACCTGAGGGGGCCTCTCCAGACCATAAAGAACGTAGCCTTCCTCCTGAAGCTGGACCCGGATAACGAGGACGAGCTCATCGACACCATCAACGGCGCCGTGGATTACGCGGTGAAGATGCTCGACGAGCTCCGCCAGGCTACCAAGGACACTCCTCTGAACTTGGTGGAGGCCAACTTGGAATCCTTCATAAAGAAAGCCGTGGAGGAAGCCTCGGCTCCATCCAACGTATCGGTGGAGTTGAACATCGGACTAGGGCTCAACAACGTATCCATCGACCCCGTGAAGATCAGGAGGATCCTGAACAACCTCATCAGGAACTCCCTGGAGGCCATGCCCGGAGGAGGCTTGTTGACGATAGTCGCAGTCCGGGAGGAAGGTCAGGTACGCTTGAAGGTCTCCGACACCGGCGTGGGAATACCCCTAGAGAGCCGCCCTCATCTCTACGAGCCTTTCAACACCACTAAATCGAAGGGCCTCGGATTGGGCCTCGCCTGCTGCAAGAGGGCCGTGGATCTCCACGGAGGCATGATAACAGTCATGTCCGAGGAGGGGAGAGGGACAACCTTTGAGATCACCCTTCCCACGAATCATGTACGGGAAGATGTCCCATTCTGAAAAGTTGAGCTGACCTAAACAGAAGGGGGGCCTAGCTCGCCCTTGTGCTCCACTCTGGGATTACCCAAGGGAGAGGGTCTCCCTTGACATAGGCTTCGAGGGCCTCCCGGTAGGGGAAAAGGGCTACGGACCCGCCGGTGTGGAGGAAGACTATCGTGTCCTCCCGCTTGAAGAAGCCGTCCCTGCACAGGCCGATCAGCCCCGCCATGGCGCTGCCCGTGTAGACTGGATCCAGGAAGAGCCCCTCCTTCTCGGCCAACATCTTGACCGCCTCGGCCTTGCCTTCTGTCATGAACCCGTAGTCCTCGCCCGCGTACTGGTCGAAGACTATGATGTCCTCCCCCATACACTCGGCGTCGAACTCCAAGAACTCGAAAGTCTCATTCGCGATCCTAGCGACCTTGTCCGTCTGTTCCCTTCTCGAGCTACCCCCCGTGCCGATCCCGACCACCTTGATCCCCGAGTTGAGAGCCTTCGCTCCGGCCTCCAGCCCGGCCTGGGTCCCCCCGGACCCTGAGGAGTGGACCAAGTAGTCGACATCGATGCCTTTCTCGACCGACTGCGCCACCAGCTCAAGCATGCAGTTCACGTATCCCGAGGCCCCTATAGGGTTGGAGCCCCCGATCCCCATGGCGTAGGTCTTATGGCCTTCGTCCTTCGCCGCTTCCTCGATCTCGACCATGGCCTTGTCGAAGTTTTCAGGTCTGACGACCCTGATGTCGGCGCCCATCAGGACATGTAGGAGGTGGTCCCGTTGTAGTCCTCAGGATCATAGCCCTCCCTGGGCCCCTTCTTCACCAGGGAGACCTTCAACCCGAGGCGGTGGGCTGCAGCGGCTGTCTGGGTGCACCAGTTGGAGTGGAAACCGGCCCCCGTGACGATGTAGTCGGCTCCCTTCTTGAGGGCGTCTCCCATAAGGTATTCGAGCTTCCTCGCCTTGTTCCCGCCGAAGGCCAGGCCCGTGAGGTCGTCCCGTTTGATCAGGATCCTCGGGCCAAGCTCCTTGGACAGGTTGGGCAGCTCTTGGAGGGGCGTGGGCAGGTTCGCGAGCCTTATCCTTGGTAGCGTGTTCAGCTTCATGTCGTATCGCCTCTCTTTGTTTCAATGGATATAATTGTTTACGCATGCTCATCTGAGCCCACGGAACGCGCCGTCTGTGTGACCCCCTCATCGTGATGTTTCTTGAAAAGGCCTTTAAACGAGGAAGGCGTTCTGGGTCAATGTGGGAGAGGGAATGATCGACCGATTCGGCGATAGGATCAATGAGCTCGAGTCCGTCATCCGGGAGATAGCCATCGACATAACCACCGGCACAGTCGTCGACCGCTTGCCCCCCGAAAAGGTGTGGGAGAAGACCGGGCCCAGGGTCTCAATGGTGAGGGAGCTCATCAAGGAGCTCAGGGAGTACCTGTACATCCTGAAGCCGGAGAAGGTGCCCACCATCCAGAGGAGTGTCACGGGCATCTTCGAGCGCCTCGACCTGTTCAAGGAGTCCCTGACCAAGGACCAAGGGGACAAGGAGGACAACTCCCAGGCTTCCGTCGACGAGCTCAGGAAGGCTCTCGGCGAGATATCCGAGTTCGTCTCCCTCTGCAGGGCGATAAAGGCCGACCCCTCCGAGATCATCCAGAGTGTCATTGTCCTCAGGCAGGGCCAGCAGTCCGAGGCCCCATCGATAACCCAGGCCAGGATGAAGTACTTGGGGGACCTCGTCAAGGAGGCCCAGTCCTCGTACGGGGAGATCACTGAGCTCTCGACCAAGATGAAGCACCAGCTCGCCGCCATTAAAGCCGAGTGCGAGGACCTCTACTTCAGCATGAGCAAGAAGGAAGAAGAGTAGCTCACAGGCTCGCATCGACTATTCTCGTCATCTCCAAATAGAAAAAGGGAGGGGCCCCATCCCTCGGGAGGGGCCTCTATAAAAAAAGGGGGTTTCTAGCCGTACAGGGCGTTGAAGAGGAACTTGAAGGTGGCATGGGTCTGAGCCCGGAACTGGCTCCGGAACCCGTAGAGGACCACCCTGCCCTTCCCCATCTTCACGTCGACGAGGGCCGCCTTCCTGCCCAGGTTCTTCTCCCCGATGAGCCAGCCGCTCTGGAGGATGTTCTCGTCATGATACCTCACGACGACATCGAAGTCCTGGTTGTTCTCGTGGGGTTTGACGGCCATGGCCGGGCTGTCCCAGAATAGGACCGGGGTGCCCTCCTCCACCCCGTAGGCCAGGGGGCTACGGGGATTGATCTGGACCTTCAAGAGGCTACCGGGGCAGAAGAATTCGTCGGGTTTCAGGTCCTTCACCGTGTTCATCATGGGCAGCTTAAGGGTCTCCATACCGAACCCGCAGGACTCGTTGAGGAGGAGGAGTGTGCCCCCATTCTCGACGAACTCCTTCACCTTCTCCGCCCCCTTCTCGCCTATCCCGCTCCGGTACTCCGGGGGGAACTTGGGGACGGTGATCAGCCCCTTGTACCGCTTCTCGTAGTACTCCTCGATCTTGTCGCCCTTTATCACCTCGTCAGGGTCGCCGGGGAAGATGAGCACGTCGTACTTGTCCTCCAAGCCCCCCTTGATCTCCTCGTCCTTCACCGTGGAGTAGTCAAAACCGTACTGCTCGAAGATCCATCGGGTCCAGCCCTCGTCCATGTTCCCGCCCCAGTAACGCTGGTACATCGCCACCTTCAGGGGCTTGATCTCGCGTTTCTCGAATCCGGGGGCCGCCTCAAGGGAGTAAACTTTGAGGTAGACTTCCTTAATCTGGGCTTCTAGGGCGTCCTTCGCACCTTTCTTATCAGGGATGTAGAAGGCACCCAGGGGCATGGTCTCCCCGGTGACTGTCACCTCTTCGAGCACCCTATAGACCTTGATTTCGCCTTTGAGGAGGTTGTTCACAGTCTTGAAGCTGTCGTTCTGCCTCCCATCGAGGATGTATCCGTGCTTGGACTCGGTGACGGGTTCCACTTTGTGTTCCAACTCTTCGACCTTAGTCGTCTTCGCATCGAAGGGTTTCTCGACCTCGATGACGTTGACTCCCATCATGGCTGCAAGATTATAACCCGCAAGATCTTGGAGGCCTAATGGGGTTCCCTTGGTGTTCCTGGCCCAGGGGTTGTCGTGGTAGAACTTGTCCATAAGCAGGGACAGGAGGAAGGGGCGGGTGATCTGGTTGAAGTATACGATGTGGCTCCCAGCCGGGTATGAGACGCCGTTGACCTCAAACCCGTCCTCGGCTCTGTGCATCTTGACGCCGTTCCTATTGAGGGCTTCAAACAGCTTCCTTGCGGTGAGGGAGTCCCACTGATTGGGAGGGAAGACCAGGGCGTAGGGCGGCTCTGTCTCGCCTTTCTCAATGCCCCTCTCCGCCTTCATGCAGAGGTTCCTGAGGAATGTCTCCCTGTAGTTGGACACCAGCTCCAGGGCCGCGAGGGCGGAGACCTTCTGCTGGTCGACGATGTTCCTGAGGCGCCACCAGCCCCCAGGCCAGGGGTGAGGGAAGTTGACGTGGCTTCTGTACTCGGGCCTGCCCCTCCGGGCTGGCTGGAGCTGGTGGTAGTGGATGTAGAGGGGGGTGGCGAGCTTGGCGCTTGCGGACTCGGTGAGCATCCCGCAGATGCCGTGCCAGCCGCAGACCCGGGTGTAGGTGGAGTTGAACTCCGCAGTGAATCCGGCGTAGTTCTCCACGCCGATGCAGCCCTCCTGCTCCAGCCGGTTGATCATCGCGCCCCCGTAGAGCTGCTGCTCCGTCCAGATGAGGGGGTCGACGTTGGGGTCTGTGGGGTTTACGAAGGGGGGGATGTAGTACCTGCCGCCGTAGCTGCCATAGTGGTGGTAGTCGATGAAGGCGACGGGGAACCACTCCTCGAAGAGGACCTTGGCCATCATTCTGGTCTCCACCATGTTCAGGAGGACGAGGTCCCTGTTGTTGTCGTGGCCGACGTACTTGTGATAGAGCCAGGGGAGGTTGACACCCTCGTATTCTGTGTCCAGCCATTCGTTGTACCAGTCCACAACCATGATGTTCCCGTCAGGGTTCGCACACGGGACCAGGAGGAGGACCACCTCGTCCAAGATCTTCTTTATCTCTGGGGATTCGCAGGTGATGAGCTCGTGGACGAGCTCCGGCGCCATCTGGGCGCCCCCGACCTCGTTGGCGTGGATGCTCATCGACATGACCATCACGGCCTTGCCTTCCTTCACGAGGCGCTCCACATCCTCCTGGGGGAGCTCCTCGGAGTAGGCGAGGGTGGGCCCTATCTTCTTGAGGGCGTCGAGGTTCCCCATGTTCTCCGGGGAGGAGACGATCGCAAGGAGGAAGGGGTTGCCCTCCGTCGATTTTCCGAGTTCCATAACCTTGATCTTATCCGATCTCTCGTCTAGGATCCGATAGTAATCGACGATCTTGTCCCATCGGGCGAGTTTCCTGTCTGTTCCCATCCTGAAGCCGAAGAACTGCTCCGGAGAGGGGATGTCGTTGACAGACATATTTATCCTCATACGTTGACGGTTCAGAATTTAAGTTCAATCGCTGATCAAAGCGAGGCGCCACTGGGCGTTAGACGACTTCAATTCTTGCAGGATGAGCGAAAACCGTCTCCCTGGCGCTGGTTGAATGTCGTCAGCCCTTGAGCCAGTCGGCTTCCTTATCCTCCAGCCCGAGCCAACCGGAGATGTCCCGGGCCATGGCTTCGTTCTCCTCGAAGATGACCTTCATGAGGGGGATGACCTCGGCCACCGCCTCCCTCGTTGAGATGTGGCACTTATCCGCCACCCGCTCCGCGATGCTCCTTCGGCGGCGCCGGCTGTGCCAGGTCCTCCGGTAGCGCCAGATGAGCTGGGGGGACCTGAAGTAGGGGAGGTTCCAACAGCCCCCGCCCCTGACCCAGCTGGCCCCCATCGATCTGAAGGTCTCGTTCACCCTCCTCCAATCGTCCTTCAGGTACCTATTCGGTTTTATCATTATACCGTCGGGGGATTCGATTATGGTGAAATCCCTTGGGGGAAAGCCCAGCTCCGCGACCTTGATCCTAGCCAACTTGAGAAGGCCCACCCCGTCCGAGTTCCTCCGGCTCAGGGCGACGCCCCCTGTCATCTCGTCTAACATATACTTGATGAGGCGGTAGTTCTGGGTCCTCCGGGCCCGGGTCTGGTGGATGTCGGCCCGAGAGAGGGCGTCCATCCCCTCCGCGAGGTCTGAGGCGTCGTCGAGGACCAGGGGGAGGTTCTCGTAGATCCAGTTGAAGAGATCGTCGTAGGGGATGTGAGCCGAGGAGATGATCCTCCGGGCGTCCCTCAGGGTTTTGGCGGAGAACATCTTCATCAGGGCGTCCGGGGTGTAGTCTTTCCGGTCTCGAACGCTTAAGCCGGAGGCTTCGGCCATGGTGATTCTGGTTCTCCCCCTGGCTATGGCCTCCAGATCGTTTATAGTGGATCTCAGGTCTCCCTCGGCCCTGTCCGCCAGGAGCTCCAGGACGTCCTCGTCGACATGGATTTCCAGCTCCTCCGCGATGGCCCTGATTCTCATCAGGATGAGGCTGAAGGGGACGGGGTTGTACTCTATGTGGAGGGAGACATCCCTGAGGGGCCTGAACTTGTCCTCCCACCTCTCGCCGATGCTGGTGGCGACGAGGACGACGGGGATCTCGGTCTTCTTGATGATGGCGGCTATAGCGCCTATGCCGCCGTGGTCCTGCCTTCCGCTGATGCCCTCGAGCTCGTCGACGAGGATCATCCGGCGCTTCCCGGTTATGGTGACCCTCTGGTGGATGGACCTCCCTATGAGGGAGTCAAGGTTCTTCTTGGTCCTGTAGTCGCTGGCGTTGACCTCTAGGAGGTCGTAGCCCAGGTCGTTGGCTAGGGCGACGACGCTGCAGGTCTTGCCCACGCCGGGGGGGCCGTAGAGGAAGGCGGCTCTCAGCTTGGGGATCCCCTTATCCCAGGACTTGAGCCAGGTCTGGAGCTGCCTGATGGCCCTCTCGTTTCCGGCTATCTCCTTGAGGGTGCAGGGCCTGAACCGGCTGGACCAGGGCTGGCTCTCGGTCATCTGTCCATCTCTTCCCCGGCGAGGGCGAGCTTGGCTATGAGGGCGCTGAGCTGGATCTCTGGCCTCGCCCCCTGGGTGAGGCGGTAGTCGATCTCCCCGATGGTGTCAGACAGCCTGACCTTCCACCTCTCGGGGATACCGAGCCTGAGGACCTCGGAGTAGATGATGCGGATGATGTCGTCGGCAGCCAAGCCCTCGTCTATGAGGAGGGCCCTGAGGGCCTCACGGGCCTCGAGGAACTCTCCCTTTAGGCCGAGGTTGAGTATCTCCCGGACCTTCCCGGGGCTGACCCGTCCGAGGATGCTGTAGATGGCGACATCGTCGACCACGCCCTCCTGGGTTGCGGCTGCCGCTTGGAGGAGGTTTGTCGCCTTCCTCAGGTCGCCTTTCGACGCCTCGTAGATGGCTTCCAGCCCCTCTTCGAGAAGTTGGACATCCTCCTTGGAGGCTATCGTCTTAATCCAACCTTTGGCGTCGACCTCGCTCAGGGGGCTGAAGCGGAAGATGCTGCACCTGCTCTGGATGGGCTCTATTATGTTCTCCGAGTAGTTACCTATGAGGCAGAAGCGGCATGTGCGGGTGTAGATCTCCATGGTGCGGCGGAGAGCGTGCTGGGCTGCAGAGGTGAGGCTGTCCGCCTCGTCCATGATCAATATCTTGAAGGGGACCTTGCTGGCGATGGCGGCCGTCCGGGCGAAGTTCTTCACCTTCTCCCTGATGACGTCGATGCCCCTCTCGTCGCTCGCGTTCAGCTCCAGGGTGTAGTTCCTGTAGCCGGAGCCGTAGAGATCCCTCGCCAAGGCCAGGATCGACGTGGTCTTCCCGATGCCTGCGGGCCCGACGAAGAGGAGGTGAGGCAGGTTCCTCTCCTTAACGAAGTTCTTCAGCCTAGAGACGATCTCCGTCTGGTTCACCATCTCGTCCAATATCTGGGGCCTGTACTTTTCGGCCCACATGCCGCCGCTCATTAAAGCTCCTTCCTATAGGGGGAGTCCGAGGTTTTAAACTTTCTAAGTGGGTGTTCGGAAGTCACAAAGGCTGAAACAATCAACAGTAATGTTCAATACATCATCGAAAATCGTTAAAAAGCTTGTTGAATGAGTTACGCTGAACTGGATTGGGGTACTAGCGTTTCACATAGGCCTTCGTCCACTTGAACTTACGTGGATCCCGCTTGAGCTTCAGGACGTTCTTCTTGCACTTACTCGAGCAGAACCTGAGTATTCTCCCGTCCCGCCTTACGAAGTTGATCCCCGTTCCGGGGGCGATGTCGTGCCCGCAGAAGCTGCACTTGAAGACCTGAGGCATCATGGACCCTACCTAATCTTCCTCGCTTCCCTCTCCGTGTCCCTGAGGAGCAGGATGTCGTCTATCCTTACCGGACCCTTCACGTTCCGGGTGATGATCCGCCCCTTGTCCCGTCCCTCCTCCACCCGGACCCTGACCTGCATGACCTCGCCGGTCAACCCCGTCCGACCTAGGATCTGGATAACAGTAGCGGGGGTAAGGACATCGGACTCTCGGGACATCCTACTTTACTATCTCCTTGAGCTTGGCGAGTATCTCCTCGAGCAGTTCGGCTCCATCCCCAGGCTCTTCGATGGCCGCAGCCGCCGATCCCACCAGCAGGCCGGCCGCCTGGCCCAGCCTCTGCTTCTCCGGGACGTAGACGTATGGCGCTTTCCTCTCGTCGCAGAGCATCGGGATGTGGGCCACGATCTCCGGGGGCTCCACGTTCTCCGCCACGAGCACCAGCTTCGCCCTGCCCCTCTCGATGGACTTTGTGGCCTCGTTGGTGCCCTTACGGATCTTTCCGGACTCGGAGGCGATCTTCAGCGCCTCGTAGGCCGCCTCCGCGACCTCCTTGGGGACTTCGAACCTCACGTAGAAAGGCTTCGAAGGATCTACATCGGGACTAGACATTTCATTTCCTTCCAGTGTGTATACCTCTAAACCGGACATCTATTTTTAAACCTTATGATAAACGGGGCAAAATCGTCGAAATCTGTGGGATGTCTCCTACCGATCTCACCTGTGGGAATAGAAAGCAACGAACGGAGACGCGCTCTCCACCCTGACGAATCCGAACCGCTCGAACTGGATCATATCGTCAGCCTTCAGATCTTCGCAGCCTGGCTCGGCCAGGCCCTCAGCCGAAGTGTCCGGCATGATTACCTTAGCCTGGATTCCCCCGCCTTTTAAGAGCCAGTGGATGAAAGGGGCGTCCGCCTCCCTGGCCTCTTGGCGGCCCTTGGAGTGGTATCGGGCTTTGACTCCGCTGGGGCTTTTCTCCGTCACTTCTATGTTGAAAAGGCCCATCAAACGGGTTAACCTACCTGGAATCAGCTTGCTGAGATCGTCCCTGGAGATCACGAACAACGCCTCACCCTCCTCTGGTCCCACCTCGTAATCCCTCGTGCCCCAGTCGGGATGATCCGGGTGGCGCATCAGCCTCGCGACGTGTCCCCCGTCCAAGCCCAAAACTTGGAGGGCCACCGGATCCTTGACGAAGAAGAACCTCTTCGCCTTGGGCTCTATTATCCGCCGGTTGACCGAGGCTATGTGGGCCCAGCTAAGCATGGCGTTGATGGGCTTCGGCCCCACCTGGATCATGATCTCCCTTATTGCTTCGGGCTGGATACCCCGCCGCCTCAGGGCCTTAAGGGTTCCGAGCCGGGGGTCGGCCCAGCCGGAGTATACTCCTTCCTCGATGCCCTTCCTTATCTTGGACTTGCTCAGGATGCCAACCTCCAGGCCAAGGCGTCCAATGTTGATTATCTCGGGGTAATCCCACCCCAGGTGCTTCGAGAGCTGCCTCTGCCGGGTCGTGTTGACCTCGTGCTCCTTTCCCCTGATTATGTGGGAGATCGCCATCTCGTGGTCGTCTATGCCGCAGCTGAAGTTGTATAGGGGCCAGACCCTGTACTTGTTCCCCTGCCTCGGGTGGGCGCTCGTGGCGATGCGAAGGGCGGGCCAGTCCCGAACCGCCGGGTTGGGGTGCTCTAGGTCCGTCTTGATCCTGACCACGGCCTCCCCTTTCTGGAAGGCCCCGTCCAGCATCCTCTCCCACCTCTCAAGGTGAACCTCTGGGGTCTGGTCCCTGCAGGGGCAGGGCTTCTTCGCCATGTAGAGCTCCTTGAAGGCTGCAGGGTAACAGGTGCAGACGTAGGCGGCGCCCATCTCCATTAGCTTGATCGCGTAGTCGTAGTATAACTCCAGCCTGTCAGACTGAATGTAGACCTCGTCCACCTTGGCCCCGAGCCATTCCAAGTCCTCCCTGATCCAGTCGTAGATCTCCAGGATGGGGGCCTTGACGTCTGGGGAGGTGTCCTCGTACCTCAGGATGAACTTGCCGTCGTACATCTTGGCGTACTCGTCGCAGAAGATGATGGGCTCTGCGCTCCCCAGGTGGAGGGCCCCGTCGGGGTTGGGGGCGAACCTTGTGCGGATCTCATCATAACTCTCAACATTCTCTAGGGGAGGGAGGGTCTTCTTCTCCTCTTCTCTCCTCTGGTACTCGAGCAGCTCCGGCCATCTCTCCTGGAGCGTCTGCCTCTGGCGCTCCGGAGACCACGAGTTTACCTCCTCCAACACCTCCTCGACGATGGAAACCACCTCGCGGGCCCTCCCCTTCAGCTGGGGGTTCTCCCCCATGACCCTCCCTATCACTGGGCCCTTCTGGGCTACTCCATCGTGGGTTGAAGCGTTGTAGACAGCATACTTCAAGGCGGCAGTCTTTACATCTTCCAAACTCATGGTCTCGGATCTCTCCTTTATCAGAGGAGGGATTCAGTCTCATTAGTCGAAGGACATCTATTATGCTTTTCCTGAAAGATACAAATTTTCCCATTCAACTCTCACGTTTATTAGGAGCTGTTTCAGCCCTTACAATGTCTTCCGGGCAATCTTTAGGATACTGGATGAATGAGTATTTGTAACAACGGAGGTGGCAAGAGTGGACAGGAAGTTAGACAAAGATGTCGGAGTCCTTGCGAAATTCATGGAAGTCTACTGTAAGCACAAACATCCAGACCTTGACAAGGAACCGTGGCTGTCATCGGATAGTCAGGGTACCTCAAATTTGAATCCTAAACCTCTCCTGTGTCATGAATGTTCGGTCCTCCTCGACTATTCGGCTGACAGGAGGAGGTTGTGCCCCCTTGATCCCAAACCGACCTGCAAGAACTGCAAGATCCACTGCTATGCCCCGGAGAACCGGGCGAAGATCAGGGAGGTCATGAGGTTCTCGGGGATGTATATGATCAAAAGGGGGAGGGTCGACATGATCTTCCACTACCTATTCTAGTGTGTCAAACGTATCGATTTCTAAGAGTAAAAAAGGGATTAAAAAATAAGTTCAGCTGTGAGGACCTTCTTCGAGTTGTCCCTGGGGGGTCTGAAGGTCATGAAGAGGTCCAGCCTGTCCTGCTCCGTTAGATTCTTCCAGATCAGGATCCAGGCGCAGTCGTTCTCGTACTCGCCGACCTCGCACTTACCCTCCACCTGGCCGCCGCAGGGGCCATTCAGCAGGCCTTTGGGGCAACGGGTGATGGGGCAGACGCCACCTGTCTCGTCCAAGATGCATTCTCCGCATGCCTTGCACATGTCGTAGAACTTGCCGATCCGCTCCGTCTTTCCGATGAACAGTGTGTCGGAGGCCGGCAGCACTATCTTACCCGAGTACTCACCCACGGTCTGCACACCGACGCCGCACGACATCACCAGGATCGCGTCCGCCTCCTTAACGACATCTCTGTATTTCTTCAAGTCTCTCCTGTCGATCCTTATGTCGCATGGTTCCTCGACCATGGCTGAACCGACGACCTTGTCTCCAAGCTTCTCGACCATCTCGGCGACCTGCTCCTCGCCACCCGTCTGGCAGCTTGTTGAGCAAGTTCCGCAGCCGACGACGAACAGCTTCCCGAAGGGCTTGGTCATCTCCTCGATTTCTTCATCGGGTTTCTTCTTCGTAATTATCATCCACGCTCACCTCACATGGTCTCCGCGAGCAGGGGCTCGAAGATACGCTCATAGAGCACGGCCATCATGTGAATCCCGGCTGCTTTAGTCGTCTTCTTTATCTCATTGATGAAGGGCGCGAAGAACTCTATGTTCACCTCGTCGTAAAGGTCCTTCCGCTTCTCCTTGTCAGGCTCATCCTTGCACTTCCTCATGGATTCGAGGAGGTCCTTGGGGACGCTGACGCCCGGAATGTACTTGTCGAAGAAGTCGGCTATTCCGAAGGACTTGAGGGGGAAGATGCCAACTAGGGTGGGGCAGTTGAACTTCTCGGTCTCCTTCAGGAACTCCTTGGTCAGGTCGATGTCGAACATCGTCTGGGTCTGGATGAAGTCGGTGCCTAATTTCACCTTCCGCCCGATCTTCAAAATCTCGGGCTCCAACGGGTTGGCGTTGGGGTTGGCCGCTATGGCAACGTTGATGGGGACCTTACCGTGGATCTCGTTCCCCTCAAGGTCGGTCCCCTCGTCTATCATCTTATGAAGGAGGTAGACGAACTGGGCCGAGTCAAGGTCGTAGACCGGGAGGCATCCCTTGTTGTCCCCGAGGACAGTGTGGTCTCCCGATATGGCCAGGATGTTCTTTATTCCCAGGTAGGCGGCGGCCAGCACGTCCGATGTGAGGGCGAGCCTGTTCCTGTCCCTGATGACCATCTGGTAGACGGTCTCCAGCCCGACGTCCCTCTGCACTACGTAGGAGGGGACGAGGGAGTTCATGAAGGCCATGGCGAGGGGGTTGTCCGTCACGTTTGCAGCCACGACATAAGGTTTCATGGCCCTGGCGCTGTCCAGGATCTCCTCTAGGCTGGTGGTCTTCTCCGGCTCCAGCTCCCCAGTCAGGACGAATCTACCGGCCTCGATCTTCTTCATGAGGTTGCTGTAAGCAGGGCGTTTTTTTCCCATTTCTGAAAACTCCAAAGGATCACATAACATGCAATGAAGTGCATTTAAGGGTTGTCTGGAGTCATATAGATCCCAGAAAAAAGACCCGGAAATCGCGCAATAAACTTTTTAATAAACGAAACTAGGAACATAAGGATCCATTAACGGTTGTGTATCATTGTCCAATCGAGATTTGAAGCTTAAGATCGATGAGTTATCTTCGGCCCTAGGCACATTCAAGGGGCTGGAGATCGAGGTGGGTAGGATCTACGACGAGGAGTGGGAGGAACCCATGGGGCCGACGCCCTTCCCGAGCGTCGGAACCCTCAGGAGCTGGGACAGGAAGCTCCTGGACCGGTACAAGCCATTCTACATGCCCTTCTGCGACCTCTGCTGCCTTTGCACCTTCGGGAAGTGCGACCTGACCGGGGACAAACGCGGCGCCTGCGGGATAACCATGGCAGCGCAGCAGTCCCGGATGGTCCTTCTTGCATGTTGTATAGGTGCTTCGACCCACACCGCTCACGCCAGGCACATGCTCGACCACCTCATCGAGGAGTTCGGTCGGGACACCCCCCTAGATGTGGCCCTGAACACCAACGTCGAGGCCCCCAATATCCGGCTGGTATGCGGAATAAAACCCAAGACGCTGCGTGACTTGGAGGATGCATTGGATTATGTCGAGACTCAACTTGTTCAGTTGGTGGCGGCTACTCACACCGGCCAGGAGGGGGACAACATCGACTTCGAGTCGAAGGCCTTCCACGCTGGCATGCTCGACCACGTGGCCATGGAGGTGGCAGATATCGAGCAGATCGCCACTCTCGGCATGCCTAAGGGTATCCCAGATGCACCGATGACTGAGCTGGGCTTCGGATGCATCGACCCGAACAAGGCGGTCATCATGTGCATAGGCCACAACGTGCTCCCCAGCATCGACATCATCGACTACCTCATGGAGAACAACCTCTTCGGAGAGGTGGAGATCGGGGGACTCTGCTGCACCGCCCACGACATGAGCCGCTACGACAAGCGCTCCAAGGTCATCGGGCCCATCTCGTGGCAGCTCCGTTTCATCCGGTCGGGGATCCCCGACCTAATAGTGGTGGACGAGCAGTGCCTCAGGACTGACATCATGATCGAAGCAAAGAAGCTCGGAGTCCCCGTCATAGCCACCAGCGAGAAGAGCTGCCTCGGACTCCCGGATAGAACCCACGACGATCCGGACACGATCGTGAGCGACCTGACTACGGGCGCTGAGGACGGGGTACTGATCCTCGACCCAAAGAAGGTGGGGGAGGTCACCGTCAAGACGGTCATAGAGGTATTCAAGAAAAGGGCGGGCAAAAAGTCCTTCAACCTCGACGAGCTCTCCGAGCTGGCGAAAACCTGCAGGACATGCATGGAGTGCGTGCGCGCCTGTCCCAACAACCTACCGATCGTGGATGCGATGCAGGCCGCGAAGGAAGGTGACTACGCACCATTTGCAGCCCTAAACGATATCTGTGTCGGGTGCGCTCGATGCGAGAGCGCGTGCCCCGTGGATCTGCCCATCATCTCTATGATCACAAAGGCTAACGAGAAAGCGAATCTCCTCGAGAAATTCCCGATGAGGGTGGGCCGTGGCGCCATCCAGGACGTCGAGATAAGGGAGGTCGGTCAGCCCATCGTATTCGGGGAGATCCCAGGAATCGTCGCCATCGTCGGGTGTGCCAACTACCCTGCAGGGGGAGAAGATGTTGCGAGAATCGCCGAGGAGTTCCTAAGGCGCCGCTTCATCGTCGTGACCTCGGGCTGCTCCGCGATGAACATCGCCATGACCCGGGACGAGGAGGGCCTCAACCTCTACGAGAAATATCCAGGCTATTTCGATGCCGGGGGTCTCGTGAACGTGGGCAGCTGCGTATCCAACGCCCATATCACCGGCGCCGCCATCAAGATCGCCAACATCTTCGCGAAGCGCCCCCTCAGAGGCAACTACGAGGAGATAGCTGACTACATCTACAACAGGGTGGGCGCCGTCGGCTTGGCATGGGGCGCGATGTCCCAGAAGGCCGCGAGCATCGCAGCAGGCTGCTGGAGGCTAGGGATACCCGTCGTCGTGGGACCCCACGGGGCGAAGTACAGGCGTATGCTCCTGGGAAGGAAGGAGAAGGAGGAGGACTGGAAGGTCTACAACGCCAGGGATGGCGAGGAGGTCTACATCGGCCCCGTCCCCGAGCACCTGTTCTATGCCGCCGAGACCATGGAGGAGGCCATCGTGATGATCGCGAAGCTCGTTATGCGTCCCAACGACACCGGCAAGGGAAGGGCGGTGAAGATCAGCCACTACATCGACCTCCACAGGCGTTACTACGGCTCGATGCCAGACGACCTCCAGCTCTTCGTAAGGAGGAGGGCGGATATACCCTTCACCATGATGGACGAGATCATGACCGCTCTGGAGGAGAAGGGCTGGGAGGATGAGAAGATCGCCATCCCGGACCCGACACTCCTTGAGCGGATGATCAGGAGGCAGGCGTGATGTCGGCGAAGATGACCCTGGGGCAGACCGCCGAGATAGCGGGCCCGAAGAAGGCCTTCATCATCCCCAAGCCCGAGGTCGCAGCCTCGATGATAAAGAGGGCCAAGAGACCCCTGCTCGTCGTAGGCTCTAACTCGGTGAATACGAAGACTAACGACGGCGACCTCATAGACTGGGCCATCAGGCTCAACGAGAAGGGGGTAGTGACCGTGGCCGCCACGGGGCACACCATTCGCGAGTTCCTGAAGAGGGACGCGGAGGGCGTCAACAGCACACCCCTGATGAACCTCGGGGACCGCCTCCGGGACCCCCAGTGGGGGGGCTTCGACGGCGAGGGGCCGTACGACCTCGTGGTCTTCGCGGGTCTTCCCTACTACTTGGAGTGGCTTGTGCTCTCCGGGTTGAAGAGCTTCGCGATGGACCTGAGGACCATCTCGCTGGCCAATAGCTATCAGCCCAACGCGAGTTGGAGCCTGGGCAGCATGCGCGAGGACGAGTGGAAGGAAGTTTTAGATAAAATAGTGTCAATCTTAGAGGAGGAAGCGTAAGATGTCGATGTTCGAGGATATCCCCGTGGATGTAGGTATCATCTACGAGGGCGAGAGGATCCGGGGCCGGGACATGCAGGTGGAGCTGGGCGGCCCCCGAGAGGAATACAAGTTCGAGCTGGTCCAGGCCAAGGCCATGGATGAGATCGAGGACGGTAAGATCACAATCATAGGGAAGGATATCCATGAGTTGGAAGAGGGGAAGAACACTCCCTTCGGCCTCATCATCGAGGTCGCCGGCGAGGAGATCGAGAAGGACTTGGAGGGCGTTATCGAGAGGCGGATGCATGAGTACGCCAACTTCATCGAGGGCTTCATGCACCTCAACCAGCGCTACGACATCCAGATGAGGCTGAGCAAGAAGTCCTACCGGAAGGGCTTCAACAGCTTCAACATAATGGGGGAGGTCCTTAAGCGGCTGTACAAGACGGAGATGCCCTTCATCGAGAAGATCCAGGTCACGTTCATAACCGACGCCGACGCCGTCAAGGAGTGGTACGCCAAGGCGCTGGAGATCTACGAGGCCAGGGACGCACGGGCCAGAGGAATGAGCGACGACGACGTGGAAGTCTTTTACGGCTGCAGCCTCTGCCAGAGCTTCGCCCCCACCCACCTCTGCGTCATCACCCCCCAGAGGTACGCCAACTGCGGGGCCATCAGCTGGTTTGATGGTAAGGCTACAGCCAAGGTCGACCCGAAGGGGCCGGTCTTCGAGATCACAAAGGGAGAGATCATCGACTCGTTGACAGGCGAGTACGAGGGCGTCAACGAGGTCGTCAGGGAGAAGTCCCTAGGCGAGATCGAGAGGGTACAGCTCTACACGGCTTTCGGCTATCCTCACACAAGCTGCGGATGCTTCGAGGGATGCGCTTTCTACATCCCTGAGGTGGATGGGCTCGGCGTGGTCCACCGCAACTTCAAAAGCGAGACCGTGAACGGCCTGAGTTTCGTCATAATCTCCGACCTTACGGCTGGAGGTAGACAGGTGGACGGCTTCCACGGCCTATCCATCGAGTATATGCGCAGCCCCAAGTTCATGGTGGCCGACGGCGGATGGGACCGAGTTGTCTGGATGCCGACGGAGATCAAGGAGCGCATAAAGGAATTCATGCCCCCTGAGATCGTCCCCAAGATCGCTACGGAGGACGAAGTCTCCAGTGTGGATGAGCTCAAGACCTTCCTAAAGGAGCAGGGCCACCCCATAGTCGAGAAGTGGAAGGAGGCTCCGGCCGAGGAGCCCAGCGAGATCACCGTACCCACCCTGGAGATGCCGGCAGGCGCCATCCCCATACAGGGAATGCCTGCGGGCATGGGCTTCACGATAATCCTGAAAAACGCCAAGATCAAGGCTGAGAAGATGATAATAAAGGTCGACAGGAAGTGAGTCCCTTGACCGAGAAGAAGAAAGAGATCCTCCGAATCAGCCTCGACCTGCTGGAGACCCTGGCCAAATTCCAGCAGATAGAGTTCGAGGACGTCGAGCTCACATTCGACGAACTGGAGATCTGGCTGTCCCCCGGCATTGTGATGGGCGCGCCCGCTGCGATTCCGACGCCAGTCGCCGTCAGGGCGAAGCCCACCTCCCTCCTAGAAGCCGAGGTCGGGATACCTATGCGGGACTACCCGGGAAGAGTCGTCGAGGTCAAGCTCGGGGCGACCAAGGCGGAAGGAGGGACCAGGGGGAGGTCGATAGTCATCGGAGGGGAGACCGCCCCCGCCTTCTACAACTTCCAGCAGACACTCCCCCATAAACCCGTCATCGCCTTCGACGTCTTCGACTGGCCCAAGGTGCCCCTGCCCAAGGCGATGAAGATGCACTTCAGGGAGGTCCTGGAGTCGCCTGCGGAGTGGGCGAAGCTCTGCGTCGAGAAGTTCGACGCCGAGATGATCAACGTCCACTTCTTGACCATCGACCCCCTCATCGAGGACGCGCCCCCGAGCGCCGCGGTCAGGATCGTTGAGGAGGTGCTCCAGGCCGTGGACGTCCCCATCGCCATCGGGGGCTGCGGGGACCCCCAGAAGGACCTCGACGTCTTCAAGGCGATAGCTGAGGCCACGGCCGGCGAGCGCCTGCTCTTCGGCTCCGTGACCCTGGATATGAAGATAGAGGAGACGGCGAGGATCATCAAGGAGCACGGGCATGCGGTCATCGCCTTCACCTCCATGGACGTGAACAAGGCCAGGGAGCTGAACAGGAAGCTATACGACTTCCTCCCCAAGGAGGACATAGTCATGGACACGACCACCGCTGCCCTGGGCTACGGCCTCGACTACGCCTTCACCGTCATGGAGCGGTGCAGGCTGGCTGCGCTAAAAGGGGACCCCGAACTCAACCATCCCATCTCATCGGGCTCCACGAACGCCTGGGCCGCGAGGGAGGCGTGGATGAAGATGGGCCCAGAATGGTCGCCCAGGGAGCTCCGGGGGCCCATCTGGGAGACCATCACGGCCCAGACCCTCCTCCTGGCGGGGGTCGACTACTTCATGATGATGCACCCCGCCTCCGTCAAGGCGATCAGGACCCTGATCGACAACCTGATGAGCGGAAAGAAGCCGAGCGAGACCTCCGACTGGGTCTCGCTCAAGCTGTAGGAGTGGGATGGTATGCCGGCGAAAGAACTGAGCCCGATAGAGGTCTACAAGCTCCTACCGGGGACCAACTGCAAGGAGTGCGATGAGACCAACTGCATGGCCTTCGCGGCCAAGCTGGTGAACAGGGAGGCAACCCTCCAAGAGTGCACCCCCCTCCTCGACACGAAATACACGGATAGCTATAACAAGCTCTGGGCTCTCCTTAAGCCTGCAGTCAAGGCTGTGAAGGTGGGCGTCGGAGACTGCGCCGTCACCCTTGGCGGGGAGTACGTCCTCTACCGCCACGAGTTCACATACTTTAACCCCACCGCCATCGCCATAGACGTCAGCGACGAGATGCCCGATGAGGAGTTCGAGGCCCGTATCAATGTGGCCGACGGATTCGAGTACGAGTACATCGGAATGAAGCTCACCCTCGACATGGTGGCCGTCAGGTCGTCATCCAACGATCCGGCCAAGTTCGAGGCTGCCGCCAAGAAGGCGGCCGAGTTGACGGAGAAGCCCCTCGTCCTCTGCGCCCTCGATCCCGCGGTCATGGAGCAGGGCCTCGCCGCTGTCGGGAACAGAAAACCCCTCATCTACGCAGCCACCAAGGACAACTGGAAGGAGATGGCGGACCTCGCCCTCATGTACGACTGCCCCGTGGTCGCATCGGCGCCGTTAGACCTGAACGCGTTGAAGGGAGTCGCCAAGACCCTCCACGAGTACGGAGTAGAGAACATCGTGCTTGACCCCGGCACCCAGTGGGGCGACGGTATCTCCGCGACCCTAGACAACTTCACCATACTCAGGTGGGACGCCATCAACGAGGAGGAAGAATACCTGGGCTTCCCCCTCATGGGAGCGCCTATAGTTGCATGGGTGGAGAAAACCGAGGACCCCATCATCAACGAGTGGAACGAGGCCGTACTCTCCGCCGCCTTGATAACAAGGTTCTCGGACATCATCGTGGTGCACAGCGTCAGCGGCTGGGCCCTTCTGCCCCTGGTCTTCCTGAGGCAGAACCTCTACACCGACCCGAGGAAGCCCGTCGCCGTCGAGGCCGGGGTGAACACCTACGGCGAACCCGACGAGATGTCCCCTGTGCTCCTGACGACAAACTTCGCGCTCACGTTCTACACCGTCGCCTCTGACATCGAGTCGGCGAAGCTTGACTGCTACCTGGTGGTAGTGGACAGCGAGGGGATGTCCGTCGAGAGCGCCGTGGCCGGAAGGAAGGTGACCGCCGACATCATCGCCGAGACCCTCAAGGAATACAAGGTGGGCGATCTGGTGAAGCACAGGCACCTCGTCATCCCGGGTAGGTCGGCGAGGCTGAGCGGGGAGATACAGGAGCTCACGGGCTGGAAGGTCTCAGTCGGGCCCATGGACTCCTCCGGCATCGCCAAGTACCTGGAGGAGAAATGGGTCCCGGACCCCGAGGACTAACCCAACCTTTTTCTTTCATCGTCGGATGGTTCTCCTGATGGAAAGAAAGCTAGTCGTGTCGATCTCGGGCAAGGGCGGCACGGGGAAGACCACGCTCGCCGCCCTCCTCCTGAAATGGATCATCCAGAACACGGGGGAGATAGCCCTCGTCGTGGACGCAGACCCCGCCACCAACCTCCCCGATGTCCTAGGGGTAGGCGTGGATAGAACCGTCGGCCAAGCTTCGAAGGAGATAAAGGACAGGATCGAGAAGGGCACCCTGTCCCCCACCATCCCCAAGAAGGACATCCTGGAGGCCCAGGTCTTCCAGACCCTAATCGAGGAGGACAGGTTCGACATCCTTGCCATGGGCCGGTCCGAGGGAGAGGGCTGCTACTGCTTCGTGAACAATATCCTGACCCGGATCCTTGACACCCTCACCAGGAACTACTCCGTTACCCTCCTTGACATGGAAGCCGGTTTGGAGCACCTCAGCAGGAGGACCGACAGGGACGTGGATGCCATGATCGTGGTCACCGACCCCTCCAAGATGGGCTTCGCGACCGCCAGGAGGATAAAGGAGCTCACCGAGGAGGTCCACATCGACATCAAGAACATATACCTCGTGGGGAACCGCTTCCCCGAGGGCATGGAAGACGCCCTTCAGAAGGCGGCGGACGACATCGGCTTCGAGCTGGCTGGGAGTATACCGGTCGACGATAACGTGATGTCCTTCAACATTACCGGGAAACCCCTGCTCGACATACCTGACGATTCCCCAGCCTACAAGGCGGTCGAGGAGATAGCCCAGCGGATCGGCCTCGACAAACTGAGGTGAGACAATAAC
>JAUWBQ010000135.1 GCA_030601645.1 Candidatus Bathyarchaeota archaeon
GGAGACTTGAACGAGCTCCAGATGTCCGAGGGGTACCGCAAGTATTTCAAATCATTAGAGGACGGCCTCGACGAACTCTACGAGGTCGCGAAGAAAGCCCGCCTCAAGGGGCTGGATCCCTCCCTCGAGCCCGAGCCCCAAATAACCCACGACATCGCGGAGAGGATCGAGAAGCTAATCGGCCCCCCCGGCATCACAGAGAGGATGAGGGAGCTGGAGGGCATGGACCGGCGGGAGATGGCCTTCAAGGTCGCGGAGGAGATCGCCCTGGGCCGTTTCGGGATGATGGAGACGGAGACCGCCGCCGACCAGGCCATCCGGACCGCCCTTGCCATCATGACCGAAGGGGTGACCATCGCCCCCATCCAGGGAATACCCGAGATCAAGATAAAAGAGAACATCGACAAGAGCCGATACCTGGCGGTCTACTTCGCAGGCCCCATCAGGCCGGCCGGAGGCACCGCCCAAGCCCTCACCCTAGTCGTCGCGGATCTTGTACGCCGGAGGCTAGGGCTTGAGAGGTTCCACCCCTCAGACGAGGTCGTGGGGAGGCTCATCGAGGAGGTCCGCCTCTACGAGCGGAAGGTCCGCAGGTTCCAATATCACGTCACCGACGAAGACTTGGAGATTGCGATGAAGAACCTCCCAGTGGAACCCACGGGGGTATCCACCGACTCCTTCGAGGTCTCCAACTTCAGGGATGTCACGGGAATCAAGACTAACCGGCTCCGGGGCGGCGCACTCATAGTAGTCGTCGACGGAATCGTCGGCAGGGCCACGAAACTCATCGGCATATGCGAGAACCTGAGCTTAGAGGGGTGGGGATGGCTCTCAGACCTCGGGCAGAAGGATGAGGAGACCGAGAACCAGACGGCCAGCTTCATGGAGGAGATAATCGTGGGCCGCCCCGTCTTCTCCTTCCCCCACCGGGTCGGAGGATTCCGGCTGAGATACGGAAGGGCGAGGACCACCGGCCTAGCCGCCGTGGGCCTCCACCCGGCCACCATGATAGTCCTCAACCGCTTCCTATGCACGGGGGTCCAGCTGAGGATAGAGCTCCCGGGAAAATCCGCCGCGGTCACCCCCGTCGACTCGATAGAGCCCCCCGTCGTGAAGCTCAAGGATGGGACTGTCAAGAGGCTGGAGACGGAGGAAGAGGCCGACAGGCTCCTAAAACATGTGGACACCATCCTATCCCTGGGCGACGTACTCGTCAACGTCGGGGACTTTCTCCAGAACAACAAGAACCTGCTGAAAGCAGGATACGACGAGAGCCAGTGGCACCACGATCTGAAGAAGGGCTTAGCGAAGGGCCCCAAGGAGACAGATGAGAACCTCGGGGTCTCCCAGGAACGGCTTGAAGAGCTGACGAGCCACAGGCAAGTCATCCCGACGCCCGAGGAGGCGGTGGCCTTGGCGAAGAACGGAATCCCGCTGCACCCCAGATACACATACCCATGGAACACTGTGCAGTTGAAAGATCTCCTGCGGTTGAGGGATTCCCTGGCGGCTTCATGGCCGAGATCGGGGCCACACATGTTCGAGATCGGCGAAGAAGAGAAGAAAACCCTGGAGAACCTCTTGATCCCTCACAAGGTCGAAGGGGGTAAGGTAAATCTCGACGAAGCCGCACCGATACTGGTGCATTGTCTGTCTCTTGACCGAGGAGAGATCGAGGGGACGTGGAGAACTCCCCTGGAGATGGTGCGGGGACTCTCGGGGATGGACGTGAGGGAGAAGGCGCCTGTCCACGTGGGAGCCCGGATGGGCCGACCCGAGAAGGCGAAGGAGAGGAAGATGTCCCCCTACGTCCACGGGCTGTTCCCCGTCGGTAACGCCGGCGGTCCCCAGAGGGACATCCTGAAGGCGAAACGGGGGCAGACGACCCAGGTGCAGATAATCAACAGGCACTGCCCCCAGTGCGACGCCCTGAGCTTCGGCGTCATCTGCCACATCTGCGGGGAGGAGACGGTCGTCCAGAGAACCTGCCCCCGATGCAGGAGGGAAGTCGACCAGGAGGTATGCCCCGCCTGCAAGGCGGAGACGGTGGGCAGCCACACTGCAAACCTCGAACTGAGGGCCCTGTTCGAGAGAGCCTGGAAGAAGGTGGGCGGCCAGCGGCCCAACCGGTTCAAATGCGTCAAGGGATTAATGAGCAAGAACCGCACCCCCGAATCCCTGGAGAAAGGCCTCCTGCGGGCAAGGTACGACCTCTCTGTGTTCAAGGACGGGACCCTGCGCTACGACCTCACGGACATCCCACTGACGCACTTCACCCCTGGGGAGGTCGGGGTGGGCGTGAAGAGGCTGAAGGAGCTGGGCTACATCCACGACAAGGAAGGCCGACCTCTAGAATCCTCGGACCAGATGCTCGAGCTCAAGATCCAAGACGTCATCCTCCCGGAGGACTGCGGTGACTACCTCGTCAAGGCCTCCAAATTCGTGGACGATCTCCTCGAAAAATTCTACGGCCTAGAACCCTATTACAAGATCAAGGATAGAAGCCAGGTGGTCGGGCTACTCATCCATGGCCTGGCCCCCCACACCTCCACCACCATCATCGGCCGGGTACTAGGCTACACCAAGAACCGGGTCTGCTACGCCCACCCCCTCTGGCATGCGGCCAAGAGGCGGAACTGCGACGGGGACGAGGACGGCATCATGCTGGGCCTCGACCCCCTCCTCAACTTCTCCAGGGAGTTCCTCCCCGAGCAGAGCGGGGGCCTCATGGACGCGCCCCTCTACGTCATTCCCACACTCAACCCGAGCGAGGTGGACAAGGAGTCACACAACTTGGACATCGTGGACATCTACCCTCCGGAGTTCTACGAGCTGTGCGATAGGGGCGCGAGCCCTGGGGAGTACGGCGCCCTCATAGAGACCATCGGGAACCGGCTGGGAGCCGAGGCCCAGTTCGAGGGCATGGGCTACACCGAGGAGTGCTCGAGCATAAACCTGGGATCCCACCTTGGGGCTTACAACACCCTGAAGACCATGCTGGAGAAGCTGGAGAGCCAGCTGGAACTCTCCGAGAAGGTGAGGGCCGTCGAGGCGGACGTCGTGGCCCAGCGGGTCCTCACCAGCCACTTCATGAAGGACATCGTCGGGAACCTCCGGGCGTTCACCCGCCAACGGTTCCGGTGCATGGCCTGCAACCGCAAGTACCGGAGGCCCCCCCTCAAAGGGGTTTGCGTCAGATGCGGGGGAAAGCTCTCCATGACGGTCTACAAGGGGGGCATCAAAAAATACCTCTCCCCCGCCCTCGAACTGGTGAAACGATACGAACTGGACGACTACTACACGGACCGTCTCGGCCTAGTCAAGGATGAGATCGCCTCCATATTCCAAGAGGAGGAAACGATGGAAGAACCCGGAGAGAAGCAGATCAGCCTGACGGACTTCATGAGGCGGTGATCCTCCATCCATTCTACTAGATCCATTTACGTTTTGGACGATTTGAAACAGGCAAACCTTTTTCACTGAGCCCGCGGAAACAGAAGTGGAGAGCCGTCGATGAGCAAGAAGAAGAAAAAGGAGAGCTCGCCCGGAATGCCGGCGTCCAGCGCCGGCCTTATTAGATTCTTCCAAGATGAATCCTACGGCTTCAAGATAAAGCCCGAGTTCGTCATGGCGGGGGCCATAAGCCTGATCCTGACAGTCCTCCTTGCCCGGGCATTCTTATAGGATCGAGCAACTCCCCACCCGTTCTTCACTTAACCCCTCTCCGATAACAGCGATCTTGAAACATCGGAGGACCAGAAATCTGAGAAGGGGCAGAACGTCTGACGGGATTGACGCCCCCGAGCGGATGGGGTTTTACTCCATATTCACCTCGAAGGGCGGCGATAGTCGCATCCACCTGTCAGGCGCCCGCTGTCACCCTTTTTTGAGCCCTCTTGGGAAATGGAGAATGTTAATAATGGGTTGGACAATCAGAAGAGATAGACCGAGATGGCCGAGACCCCTATCGCAAGATCGCGAGACTGCGTGATCGTCGGGCTGAAGCCCATCATGAACTACGTGGTGGCATGCATGACCATTTTCAACGCGGGAAACGAGAGGGTCTATATGAAGGCTCGGGGGCGCAACATCAGTAAGGCCGTGGACGTGGTTGAGATGCTCAGGCGGGTGTTCCTGAAGGACCTCATCGTGGAGAAAATCGATCTAGGCACTGCTGTCCACACGGTCCCCAATGGGAGGGAGGCCAGCGTCTCCACCATCGAGATCCGGCTGACCCAGCCCTAACCCGAAACTCAACTTATTAAGTAATACTGACAGCTAGATATCCAGAGGTGAAAACATTTGAGATATCCAAAGATCGTTGTCACCCCGCCCGGCCCTAAGGCGAAGGAGATCGTCGACAAGGACCACGACCTGATCTCCCCTTCCTTCGGCAGGGCCTACCCCCTCGCTGTCAAGTCCGGTAAGGGTTGCATCATCACGGACGTCGACGGTAACGAGTTCATAGACCTGAACGCGGGTTTGGCAGTGCTCAGCGTCGGCCACAGCCACCCCAAGGTGACCGCCGCGATCAAGGAGCAGGTCGACAGGTTCCTCCACTACAGCTACACCGACTTCTACTACGACACCTACATAGACCTTGGCGAGACACTCCACGACCTCATCCCAGGGGACTTTAAGAAGAAGTTCTACTATGGCAACAGCGGCGCAGAGGCCGTCGAGTGCGCCATAAAGCTCAGCCGATGGCACACCAAGAGGCAGCTGATGCTCGCCTACATAGGCTCCTTCCACGGCAGGACCATGGGGGCGGTGAGCCTCACCGCGAGCAAGCCCGTCCAGAGAGGCGGCTTCTCCCCCCTCATACCCGGGGTGAATCACATATTCTACCCTTACTGCTACCGCTGTCCCTTCAACCTTGAGCACCCGGGCTGCGGCTTCCGGTGCGTCAGCTACATCGACGACTACCTCTTCCACAAATTCGTCCCGCCTGAGGAGGTTGCCATGATCCTAGCGGAGCCAATCCAGGGGGAG
>JAUWBQ010000218.1 GCA_030601645.1 Candidatus Bathyarchaeota archaeon
CGATCCAGGAATTGGGTCAACCATACGATGAGATCCTTTCCCCTATATTCCAGGGGGACGTAGCTCTCATCAGGACTCAAGCCAGGAGACACATCTACGCCATCGTCCGCAAGGCCAGGTCGTTGAACGACTTCGGTTTCAACGTAATCATGGCCTACTTAGTGTTCAGCGAGCTCGAGAAGGACGATCTCGTCGGGATCGCCTGGGGTCTCACCCAGGGGGTCACAGCTGAGGACATGACCAAGTATCTGTCAGCCACGTGAATCGATACCCAGGGGAATACCATACCTGACACTCATGCCACTTTTTTCCCCTGCGCGCGCCACTTAATAATTTTAAAAATAAAAAAAAAGTAGGATTGTTAAGTGACTAACCACTACTAAGCAGAATAGCCACGATCAAACCGTAGATGGCAAGCCCCTCACCCAACGCTACGAAAAGTAGCGACCAGATTGAGAGCTCGGGCTTCTCGACAAGCATTTCAGCGCCAGACTTGGCAGCTACCATGATACATAGCGCTGCGGCGAAACCGGCACCTATCATAGTTAGAGAGCCCGTTAGGAGAGGCCATGCCGACTCTGGGATCATACCACCTTCACCTCCCAATACTAACAATATTACGAACAGCAGGTCTACGACCATGAGGAAAGCCCCGATACCAGTGAGCAGAACACCCCAGATGGAACTCCTGCCTTCGACTTCGGCAGAAGTGTTGATAATTGCACCCTGTGTCAGTAGCCAAATAGCTGCTAACATGATCACCGAGACTAGGATGCCAGATACTGCAAAGGCGTTCATTCTAAAGGTTCACCTGAACTTTCTTTATGTGGGTGATGTCTTTAGTCTTCAAGTGTTTTTCTTCCCACCTTGTTCTGCTTACAATGCATTAATACGCATATAATTTTTTCCTTTTTTTTAAAAAAAAGTGGAAAATCGGATTAGGATTCAGTTGCCTGTCGCGCGCGCGCGAAGTCGGAATGGTTTGAAGGGCACGCCATCTCCCTGGTAGAACTTGCCCATGAACTCGTAGTATAGGAGCCTCAGCGACTGCACTGAGCTTGAAATCATCTCGAAGCTCAACGCGATGACGTTCATGACTACCAGTCCGATTCCCGCTATTCCAAGCGAGTGGCTCAGAGCTTCCGCAGCAATCGCGAGGCTTGCGTGAGCAAGGGCGAACGCCGCTATTCTGAGGAAGCTGAACATGTTCGCGAGCCCCTCAACGAATGTCATCAACAGCCCACCGACGCCCTCTCCTATTGCCTCCATGCCTACGCCGTGTCCGTGCTGGACTGAGTGGATCACTGGCTCAAGGAAGCTGAAGAGCATTCCTGCTATGCATACTAGGAACCAGGGGCTTCCCATTGCGGCCATGAAGTCCATTCCGATGCTAATGAAGTACATGGCGGTCTGATACAGGCCGATCACATACAGGATCATACCCAACCCGTGCTCTCCGATGGCTCCGACTGGGTTGCCAGCCTTTATCTGGTTATATGCGCCTAGGATGAGGCCGAAGACTATCTCCAACATAGCAATCTGGAACACCAGGAGCATAAGCTTCGTCGTCTCCAGCACCGGATTGGGCATTATCGGGTATTGGAAGGGCAGAGTAATATGGGCGTTGTGCAGCCAGTTGCTGATGCCATGTTCAATCAGGAACACTGAGTCATACGCAAAGCCGAAGAATATCGCTGAGATACCCATGGGGACCATGAGCCCTCCAACCCTATACGACAGCCCCCTCGTGGACTTGCGGGACATATAGAACCCAAGGATCAGGAAGATCAGCCCCTGACCGATGTCCCCGTACATGAGGCCAAACTGGAAGCTGAATATTAACACGGTGATATAGCTGGGATTCACCTCATTTACTGACGGCCATCCCCTTAGCTTCGTCAGCGTCCATGTAGGCTGGAGTATCTTGGGCATCTTGGGCTCGGGATTCGGTATGTTATGGTCGTCGTGCCCGGGGTTCTCATACTCCAAGTAGAACAGTTCTCCCGTCTTCTTCTGTAGATCGCCTATTATCGTATCCAAGGTTGTTATGTTGTCTTCATGGATCCATCCCTGGACGACACTGATCACGTTCGTCCTAAGAGAAGGGACAGACTCGTCAGATAGTATCCTGAGCATCTGATCCAAGATCATGGCGTTTCCCAGCACGGGGGAGTACTCCGCCTTTATCTGCTCATACTCTGCCTCGGCCTCTGTCAGGATTTGGAGTTCTTGGACCTCATGCTCGTACTCCTTTATTACCTCCTCACGCCTCCCGTCATCGATCGCCAGAAGGATGTCTTGTGTGTTGAGCACATCGAAGATGTTCTTCACTTCGAATATGAGGAAGATGGTCTCGACCCACTCCCTCCTCTCCTCGGGGCCGAAAACAAAGACGTACCCCTTCTCTGATGAAAACTCCACTATCTTTGAGCTTAAATCCTCGAACCTCTGGAGGTATTCATTCAGACGCTGTTGGATACTGAGATCGGCCAAACCCACTGTGAGGCACTTCTTCAGCTCCTCCGGTTCGAGCGCCTTCAGGCTCTCCAACCGCAACTTTGCCTCGACAAGCTTATTTTCTCCCTCTTCCCGCCTAACATCGACTTCCTTAATTTTCTCCTGAATATCCCGGAATTTGGCGAGAAAAGCATCCACTGATGCCGCTGGATCTTCGGTGAACTCCCTCAACTCATGAGTTTCGAGATCCATGTCTTCCAGTTCGAGTATATTTGATTCTTCAAGGGCCTTGTATTTGTCTTGGAATTTCTCGTAGAGGTCCTTGAAATCTACGATCCTCTCCCCGGTCTTTCTCAGCCGTTCGGCATCCACACCGCTCACGGCCTTTAACTGGACAACCCTCGCTGCACCTAGATCTCTAATAATCTGGTGCTCATACTCCGGGGGAG
>JAUWBQ010000055.1 GCA_030601645.1 Candidatus Bathyarchaeota archaeon
TCCGATGGCCGACAGCGTCATAGCCGCCACGGCCCAGATACACGGATGCCCCGTCGTCTCGGACGACCCCCACTTCCAGAAGATAAAAGGCATAAAGACCCGGTGGATCTCCAAGCCCTGATTCTAGTGCGCGAATTGATCCTTATGACTGAAACAGGCGCCTTCTGACAGGAGGGATTGTTGTATCTATTGGATATACCCTGGTCTTCTAGGCCTCTCCTCGATCTCCTCCTTTTCCTCCGGATTTATAGGGTTACTGTGGCTTTGTCTCCCAGGATAAGCCTGTGACCTTTGGGGAGGTTCTGTTCATGGTTGGGGATGGTGACGTTCTGGCGTAGGAGGCGGTGTCACATCATTTCCGAGAGGGTCGATGTCTCGACTCCCATGTACCTCCCTTTCTCGACGAGCCCCCTGTCTTCAGATATGAGGGAGCGCCCGAGTTCCCGGGCGTGTAAAAAGTATGAGGCGTCGTAGAAGGGGGCGCCCAGTTCTTCAGCCAGTCCGAGTACCATTTCTTCCCTGCCTTTTAAGTGGCGGATTTGGAAAGTGTCGAGGACGTCTCCGAGTTTCTGGATCCCCTTTTATAAAACCTCCTCGACTTCTCTTCTTCTCACTTCTTGTTCCAAAGAACTTCCCAAGAATAGAGGGTTATATGCCGCATTTTTTCAGTCACTGCTTTATATCAGCGAGGAGTTTGAAGGATACGTCTCGTATTTTTCCACGGTTGTTCAATAAGGTTTACCTTTTTTGTGTGTTTTATTGTACGGATTTTAGGGGGGAGGTCATACATCCGCCCGTGAAAACAACGCCATCCTACAAAAGGAAGCCGAAAATCGCCCCAACACGATCTGATTCATGTCAAAAGTAGTACCTATGCATACCAAAACCCTATGTCTATCCTGTCAGCAACGCGCACATAAAACCACTATGAGCGGCCACAATTATCAACCCTAAAAACCCTTATGACCACTAGCCGGATCAAAGTGAAAAAACGCAAACCACACCCGACTACCCGGCCTCGGTCTCCTCGGATTCCTCGGACTCCTCCTCAGACCCCTCGCCCAGATCCGCATCGAATTCGAAATCCTCCAGAGGCATCGGAGGCGGCGTCGTCGCCAGCGTATACCCTATCCACGCCATGATCAACAGACACAACCCCACAGCCAGGAACGCAGACACCCGGACCGTCAACCATTTCCACGGAGACATGAACAGCAACCAGTAGTAGATCACGACCCCCACGAGGCTCCCCACCAGAATCGCCCCACCCAGGACCCTGTCGTCAGCCATAAAGCATCACCTCCAAAAACGCGCTAACAATATATAAAACACTTCACGACACCAAGGCCTCCCGCGCGGCCCCGGGCCCCCGCAACCCGCACCATCAGATCCGGCGCCTACCCCTGGGAATCGCGGATGATCGCCGCCACACCGTCCAACGGGGGCGGCGCAAACGCCTCATCCTCATCCCGCCTCCGCAGCTGCCAGAACCGGAGACACCGCCTGTTTGACCCCCGGCACCTCTCCATCGCCCTCCCCAACCCCTCCAACCTCCTCCGATAATCATCCATGGCCTCGCCGTACTCGCCATGGTCGACCTCTCCATACCTAGAAAAATAATCCCTCCTCTCCCGGATCATCCGGTCCTCCACGCGCCTCAAGGCCCGAACGTCACCGCAGCGGTCGACATAAGGGCAGACGCCGGTCTCCTCGTGCATCAACGGGGGAGTCACCCGATCGAAGCTGAAAAAGGTCAATTAAAACCATTATGAGGCCCCGGTACAGATCGAAACACAATAACAAAGATGAATACGCGGGCCCCCGGGATGCCAGCGACTAACCCAGGGAACCGCCGAGGTCACCCTCAATGTAAGGCAGTTCAAACTCCTCGTCCAAGCCATTAACGAGAAAGCCCTCTACGCCAAGCTCAGCTTCAACATCATGCAGAGAAGACAACGGCTCAAACATGGAAATTCCCCGACCATCAACAGAGTCCCCGCTCGCCATCGCCCTTACCCCCCAACTCCAAGTCAGATCAGGCACGACAGAATAAGTGACATCGTGTGTAGAGGCCCCCACACACAACCGCGCACCACCCGCAAACGGGAAGAGACGGATCAAACACACATATGCGAAACAGGTGTTTACCTCTCACTAACCATAAAAGGTACATCGACCATGCCAACACGAGAGACCCAAGAACATGGCCAAAGAACCCCTGTACAGCCCATGCTGGCGATGCGGCCACCAGTACCCCAGGGACGCCACACGATGCCCCGGATGCCACACAAGACGAAAACTAAGGGCCATCATCGGCCTCGTGGGCAAGCGGATCCTGAACCCACACCCATGATACGTACCCAGATCCGTGCTTAACGATTCATAACCATTTTAAAACGACCAAATCAAGATATACCCGCGTGCGGGGACGGAGACCCACATCCAATCACCCACTGGAAAGTGTCCCGGCTTAGCCGAGAGGAAGCCGCCCCGCACGCGCATCTAAGCGCGCCCAGGCCGCCCCCTGATCAAGAAGAACGCTACCACCAGGGCGGCCGCGACCGCCTCGACGGGAAAACCGGGGATGCCCCGGGGCGCCTCCTCCTCGACCCGGACAGCCACGCTCGCCGAGTCAGACGCCCCCTCGCCGTCGGAGACCGTCAGAACCACCGTGTAATCCCCGGCCTCGCCGTACTCGTGGGACGGGTTTCGTAGGCTCGATGAGGAGCCGTCCCCGAAGTCCCAGTTGTAGCCCAGATCGCCCCCCTCGGGGTCGCTGGAACCGTCCGTGAACCTGACCTCCTCCCCTACCTCCGCCGATGCCGTGGACGCCGAGAAGTCCGCTGTCGGCGGGAGATTCACCACCGTCACTGGCTTAGTCACCGAGTCCTGATTCCCGTCGTCATCCTCCACAGTCAGGGTGACGTAGTACACCCCGCTGTCCGAGAACCGGTGATCAGGTTCCCTCCGGGAGGATGTGTCCCCGTCCCCGAAATCCCACGACCAGGAGACGACGCTGCCGTCCTCGTCCACAGACTCGTCCACGAAGTACATCACGTCGTCGATGGTCCCACCCTCGGGTGAGAAGGAGAAATCCGCCGTCGGCCGCACATTCGGATACACCATAATGCCCCTGGTGATAGTATCCGACGCCCCCTCATCGTCCGTCACCGTGAGACGCACGCTCTTAGTCCCCGAAGAGTCGAACGCATGGAGGGGATTCATCTCGGCGGATGTGACCCCATCCCCGAAATCCCAGCGATACTCCATCGCCCTGTCCTCGGGATCCGAAGACTTATCCGTAAACCTGACGTTCTCGCCGACGGTCGCATCATCCGGAGAGAAGGTGAAACCTGCGGCGGGCCCCAGGTTCACCACAGACACCTCCGCCGACACTGAGCCGCTCTCCCCGTCGTCGTCCGTCACAATCAGCGTCACCGTGTAAATCCCCTTATCCTCGTACTGATGCTCCGGATCCTCCTCGAACGATGTCGCCCCATCACCGAAATCCCAGAACCACGAAGCGACAAAACCATCCAGATCAACCGATGTATCATTATACTCGACCTCGTCGATGATCGTGGGCTCCAGGGGCAGCCAGCTGAAGGAAGCCAGAGGCTCGCGGTTCAACACCACCACCGTCAACGAGTCCTCGTCCACCTCCCCTATCGAGTCCGTCACCCTCAGGGTCACCGCATACTCCCCCTCCAGATCGAACCTGCGGCTCACGTCCGACCCAACGGCGTCTACCACACCATCGCCGTCGAAATCCCACTCGAACGACACCAGAGAAGAACCATCGGAAGCCGTGGACCCCGAACCCGAGAAGGCGAGGACATCCCCCGTCTCACAGCCCCTGTCACCCCCGGCCTTCGCCACAGGCGCATCGTAGTCGTCCACGACGCTGAACCACAGATCCGCGTCATTCTCATCGACAGACGTGCTACCGTCGAAATCCCCAGAAGTCCTGTACCGCCCACTCTCGAACGCCACCTCATCCCCGGACAAGGAGTTAGTGATCAGATCATACCAGCCATGATACTTGGCCCCAATGGGCGGCGGAGCCAGCTGATCGGGCCGCACATAACTCGGATTACCGCTGATGTCGGCGATCTCAGGAATCGTGATGTAAGTATCCTTCTCATACAAGATGATGTAGAAATTCGTAGAGTTAGCAGCCAAGCCCTCAAGGACGAAGGAATGGGTGTGGTCGCCGACCAGATCCCCGTCCCCGACGAGGGTGGACAGCTCGAAGCTCTGCCATCCCCCGCCGTCCCAGACCTCAATTCTATAATACCACTCAGGCTCCCCCTCGAGAGGCCCCTCGATGCTGTCGATCCCCTGAATCCTGTGGACGGTGATCCAGATCGTGGGCTTAACACTCTCCACCCCCACGACCACGAACCCGCAGAACGAGGCCACCAGGTAGATCCCCACAAGGACACCCAGCAACCCACCTCTCCAGACAAACCTCATCTAACCCTCACTCCGGCAGACTCTACACACCTTCGAAACTACAGACGCCCAGGACCCATCCGCGCGCGACGCGCACCACGAGGCATCCAAATCCAGATGAAACCCCCACATTATTTAACCATTTATACATCTAAAACCCGACCCCCCGCCATTCCCCGGAAGGACCCGCAACCAACCCCCGCACGCAATCAAGGCGACAAAAGATCAATCAAATAGCGGAAGAACTGCTCTCGCAGGCCCTCATCGACCCCACCCCTATCCACCACCCCACCCAGATCCACCACCAAGTCACGCCCCACCACCCCACCCCGATACACCACCACGCCGCGATCCACCACCAAACCACGCTTCACCCTGTAATCCCTGTCCTGGGAGATGACATTCCTCACCTTCGCCGTATCGATGTTCAAATGAACACAGTCGACATGATAGCCCACGGCGTGCCCCCCACATACAACAGGTAGAACTCCTCCTCCACCTCGAAATCCAGGTCACAGATACTACAGTAGGGGAGATTCCAATAGGGATGACGGGGCTTCACCAACCCCCCCTCGAGGCGTACCTCCCTGGCCCTCGACTTATGCTCCTCCCGGTACCAATCGATCCACTCCCGGGTGATCACCCTCCCCTCAAGTCCGTCCAAGGCCAAACGACGCCACCGACCATCCCCGACATCCGAGGATTTTAAAACCATACTACAAAAACCATAAAGAAGGTTATGGAGAAAAAGTAACTCACAGAAACACCATCCTGATATACTGATCGCACATGCGCTCATGGGGCGTCCCTTGACACGCGGCACCCGCGACCACAACATGGACATCGCTTTTTCCCATTTGGGGTAAAAAATGGAGGCGAACGCACTTCCAAAAACGGCAAAATAACCGAAAAATAAAGGCTTTTATCGAATATGTCGCCCATTTATTTCCCAATATCGTTAGAGAAGCTTTATATCTGAACAATGTTCCTAAATAGACAAGAAACGAGGTGCAAATGGGATAGCCTACACACACGGACCGACCATGACTGGCATCCCACATCGAGAAACGCAGTTTGTGAACAGATCTCTGGAAGAAATACTGGGAAAGGCGAGGGAGCTCCTGTCGACCATCCTCTCATCAATCCTCTCATCCATAGACGTCGACATAGAAGATATCCAAGAAAGGATATTCCCAGAGCCTTCCCTGATTTAAGAAAGGGACGAAGACGGGCGTTTGAAAGGGGTCCCCCGTCAAGTCGTGCCCAGCCCCTCACGCGTAGGCTCCTCTCCGCTCCTCAGGGCCTACCCCCGTTTTTTCGAAGCGCACGACGCGCAACTCCCTCTCACATTCTCAGTTTTTCGGAGCAGATCACACGAGCCCTGTATGTAGCCATCTGATACCCATAAACCCATTTAAAAACCGATGTAGAAACCAGTTCTGGTAGTTAAGACGTGCCCAGACGATACAAGATAGCCGTGATGCCAGGGGACGGCATAGGCCCGGAGGTCACCGACGAGGCCATCAAAGTCCTGGAAGCCACCGGACTGGGCTTCGAGTTCATCCACTGCAACGTAGGGGGAAAGGCCTACATCCAGACGGGCAACCCCCTCCCGGACGAGGCGAAGGAGGCCTGCGACGAGGCAGACGCCGTCCTCTTCGGGGCCGTGGGCCACGACTACGCCCCGTACGGCGTCCCCCGCAAGGTGCTCATCTACCTCAGGATCGAGAAGAACGCCTACGCCAACGTCCGCCCCCTCAGGCTGTACCCCGGCATCTACACCCCCGACGACCAGCGCTCCCAGAGAGACATCGACGTGGTGATAATCAGGGACAACGCCGAGGGCTTCGCCCTGGAGCACGAGGGCTACCTCTGGGACTACCAGGGCGTGGACAAGAGGATCATCACCCAGTTCGGAGCCCAGCGAATCGCCCTGTGCGCCTACACCTACACCCTCACGGAGGGCAGGAGCAAGATCACCTGCATCGACCAGAGCAACTGGCTATACAGCGACCAGATGTTCAGGAAGGCGTTCAACGTGATGGCCGACAGGCACCCCCGCATAGAGAGGGAATGCGTCAGCGTGGACGTGGCCGCCATGATGCTGGCCATGGACCCCAACTGCTTCGACGTCATCGTCACCCCCGACCTCTACGGGGACATCCTCTCCGGCTTCGTCATCGGCCAGATCGGCGGGGTTGGCCTGGCGCCCTCGGCCTGCATCGGCGACAAATTCGCCTTCTTCGAGCCCATCCACGGAACCGCCTGGGACCTGGCTGGAAAGGGCGTCGCCAACCCGATAGCCTCCATCCTCTCGGCCAAGCTCATGCTCGAGTGGCTGGGAAGCAGAGAGGAAGCCGCCTCGATAGACAACGCGGTGGCTTCGGTCATCGCCGAAGGAGAAGTAAAGACTTTCGACCTGGGGGGGAGCGCGAGCACGTCCCAGATGGGCGATGCGATAGCGACGATAGTCAGCGTCGATCCGATCTTGGACACACCCGATCAAAAGACAACTCTTCTGGATCGATAGGCCTCCCCGACCAACCCGGATGGATTACGTTATATCGAGTACGCCCTTACAGAGCTCCTCTGCGTTTATGGAGGCTCTTGGTGTATACTCGACTACATAAAAAGGGGAGCGACACACGAAGAAACCAACGTTAACTTCTATTAGATCGATCCCCTCAGAGTAGATCGGGTGAGCTGTTTGGAGTTTCCAGCTGTAGACGGACTGATCACGTTCCTCTACTACGAGGATTTAGAGAAGGTGGAAGAGTTCTACAGAGACATCATGGGATTCGAGTTGGTCATTGACCAGGGATGGGCCAAGATCTACAAAGTAGCTGGGAGAGCTCACGTTGGCCTCGTTGACGGTAACGCTGGTTACCACAAAGCCAGCCCGACGAAGCCCGTCATGATAACCGTCGTGGTCCACGACGTAGACCAGTGGTACGAACACATACGGAAACTAGGCGTCAGGACCCTCACCGAGCCCAGGGACAACGAGGAGCTAGGCCTCCGCATGTTCCTGCTGGAAGACCCCGAGGGCTACGTCATCGAGATCCAGAAATTCTGCTACCCTCCGCCATCGTGAACTCCGGATCACCTTTTCGCGCGCTGGGGTGTTTAGAAATTAAAGGCGCCACTCCAATTATAGATTGAAAAAACAGTGAAGATAAAACAGGTGCTCAACTCCGTCAACACCCCTCACACACACCGCTTCCTCAAAGGCTTCTACAACAAGAAAGGCCCAAGGAGAAAACCATACAACATCGTGTCAATGCTCAAAGCCCAGCTCCTCAAACACCTCCTCCGAATCCCCAGCGACCGAAGACTAAGCCCTACGCCTATGCCACGACACACGAGCAGCAAGAGCAGGCGGATTCAATAAGCACACCCCCAGCCTCGGTCTCTTCACCCACTTCAGAAAACGCCTCGGAGAGGAACACCGCCTTGTTCTGCCTCAGGTTTAACGGGGTCTCTCCGAAGGCGTTCGCGCATGAGAAGCAACATTTTTTCGTCTAGAAATCCAAGTTCATCCACATCAGCCTTTTTTCAACAGGGATCTAGCTGTATGTCTGACCGCATCGGAGCTCCCCCATCGGGGCCTCCACTCGAGGTCTTTGAGCCCTGACATATCGAGCTGCATGAGCTTCACGTCACCCTTCCAGCCTCTCCCCCCGTCGACACCGCCGGTCAGCCTGATCTCGACATCTCCCAACCCCATCTCTCCTATCACGATATTCGCTATCGTGATCACATCCACCCTGTCCTCCGAGCCTATGTTCAAGATAGCTACCCTCTCGGAAGACCTTTCAGCCCCGAGGACCATGCCTTCCACGCAATCATCGATGTACAGGTAAGACTTTGACTGGGAGCCATCTCCCAATACCTCAAGTTCATTTGGGTTCCCCCTCAACTTCTCTATGAAATCATACACCACCCCATGATTGCAGCGGGGACCTACGACGTTCGCCATCCTGTAGATCACGCATCTGAAGCCGTACATGGCGGCATAGGAGCATATCATGGCCTCTGCGGCCAGTTTCGATGCGCCGTAATGGGATATCGGCTTCATCGGCGCGTAGGTCTCGGGGGTGGGGATCACGCTGGCCTCGCCGTACACCGTTGATGTCGATGTGAAAACGAATGTTTCGACGTTCCCATGTTGTCTGACGGCTTCGAGGAGGTTGTACGTCCCCTCTATGTTCTGCCTGAAGTGATCCTCGGGTTTGGCCTTCCAGCTGCGGACTTCGGGGTTGGCCGCCAGGTGATACACGGTCTCACAGCCTTCAAGCGTCTCAATGAATGAATCAGGACTGAGGAGATCTCCTTTCACGAAGTTCAACCTGTCAGAATCTTTCCATCTCCCGATGTTGCCGATGTCTCCGGCGCTGAGATCGTCGAGCACGCAGACATCCTCGCCTCTCTCCATGAAGGAGTCGACGAGGTGGCTCCCGATGAAGCCTGCGCCGCCGGTTATCAGATGGGTCATGGTCTATCTTCGGTCGGTTTTACTATATGATGGTAGCGCACCGGGGCTTCCATTCAGGCATGTGGATCAGATCATTTTTCAGCTCTGTTGCTCTGTTCGCGCCCATTCGTGGTACTTGAGGAAGCCCAGGACGCTGATCAGGGGGGACCTTTCCGTCATCTCCGGGGAGTACTCCACGCGGGATGCCATGGGGTCCTCTATTCTGATCTGCGCGTAGATCTCCCTTGGGTCCATGCCTTCCTTGAGGCCTTCCTCCACGATCCGGCTCCAGAGGTCGATCTGCCCTCTGTGGGCTTCGAGCCTCTCCACGGCGTTCCCAGAACAGCCGAAATGCCCGTAGCAGGCTATTTCCGGTTCGAGGGCGATGAGGGCATCGAGGCTTTCTATCGCCTGGAGGGGGTTGAACGGGGGCGGGGTGGTGGGCATGATTATACCGGCCTCGGGGGAG
>JAUWBQ010000182.1 GCA_030601645.1 Candidatus Bathyarchaeota archaeon
CTGACCCCGTTCACCCAGACGTCTCGGACTCCGACGGAGAGCCGATGCGGGTTTTCGAAGGTGGCGGTGTCGCTGATCGCCACAGGATCGAAGACGACAACGTCGGCGTAGCAGCCTTCACGCAGCAGCCCCCGTGCGGTCAGCCCAAGCCTGTTGGCCACTGCTGAGCTCATCATACGCACAGCTTCTTCCAGCGTTATAACCCCCTCCTCCCGCACGTACTTACCCAGCACCCGGGGGTAAGTCCCATAGGAGCGGGGGTGGATGGGCCCCCTCGCCTCCGCCCACGCTGGATCGACCCCGCCAGCATCAGTCGATATTTTGATCCAAGGCTGCCGCAACTGCAGCTTTATGTTCTCCTCGTCTATAAAGAAGTAGATCGTGCTTATTCGTTGCTGCTCCGACGCCAGCAAGTCAAAGGCGGCGTCGACCCACTCCTGCCCGCGCATCTCGGCGATCTCAGACAGGCGTTTACCGGCGTACTTCTGGTTCTCTGGCTTCTCGAAGCCGATCGGCATCACGCTCTCGGGGCCGCACAGATCAGCCATCGCCTCCCAGCCGCCTGAGGGATTTATCGCTTCCGATCTGAGCTTTGCGCGCATCTCCGGGTCGAGTATGTTCTCGTACATCTTGCCATCCGCGGCTGCCCAGGGCGGAAAGACCGACGTGAGGCCCGTTCCGCCTGCGACGTATGGGTACATGTCAGCGGTCACGTCGAGCCCCTCGGCGCGCGCCTCGTTGATCAGGGCTATCAAGTCGCGCATCTTCGCCCAGTTTCGCCTTCCTAAGGCCTTGAGGTGGTAGATCTCCACAGGAAGGTTCGCCCTGCGCCCGATCTCAAGAGCCTCTTCGAGCGCCTCGATCAGGTTGTCAGCCTCCGAACGCATGTGGCTGATGTATATTCCGTTATACTCGCTGACGACCCTGCATAGCTCCACCAGCTCATCCGTGCCGCAATATGCACCAGGCGGGTAGATCAGGGCAGTGGAGATGCCGAAAGCGCCATCCTCCATCGCCTCGGCAACCACATGCCGCATGGTGTCCAATTCTTCCCCCGACGGCGGCCCCATCTCCATCCCCTTGGCATAAACGCGTACAGTGCTGCCGCCGAGGAAGGAGCCTATGTTCGGCGATACGCCGTGCTCGATCATGGCTTCGAGCCAGTCTCGAAAACGGCTCCATTTGAGCATCAGCTCCAGCCACTCCGGGGCCCTCTCCTCCAATAGGGTGTTTTTGGGCTCCTCTATCCTCCCGCCGAAGGGGGCCGGGGTCGACCCCTCGCCCATTATCTCTGTGGTGACGCCCTGCGTGATCTTGGAGAGGCAACGGCCGTCGACCATCAGTGGCGTAGTTGAGTGGCTCATGATGTCGATGAAGCCGGGGCAGACTACCATGCCCTTGGCGTCAACAACCTCATTCGCCTCGCCGGGCGCCATGCCCCCAGGAGGCGCCACCCTAGCCACTTGGTCTCCGCTCAGCGCAACATCGCCATGAAACCAGGGATTCCCTGTCCCATCAACGACCCTTGCGCCTTGGATCAGAACATCAAAATCAGACATGGATACGACCTATCCCTCTTACAATTTATCGTTTGCCCACTCGACCAAATCATGTTTGTTGAATGTCCTCTGATACAAGGGAATCCTCTAGGAGGGTAGTTTATTGCTGGTCATCCTTGGGGATGATCGGGAGAACCATGTGGGACATGTGGGCGGCTTCATGGTGGATCGTGTTGACGGCCCGCTCTGTCCTTTTGCTGAGACCCAGTGGTTCTCCAGTGTTGGGATTTATATCGAATCTGGGCCAGTTGCTGCTGGAGACATCAAGCCTGATCTTATGCCCCTTCTTGAAGAGGTTACTTGTTGGATAAGGTTGGATGGTGAACCTGCTGATCACACCGGGCTCCATGAGCTTCGGCTTCTCGAACGAATCTCTGTATCTCGCCCGGATGATGCTGTCAGCGAGGTTCATTGCATATCCGTTTGGGTAGTCCTCGTTTGAGGGATATACATCGATGAGTTTCGCCGTAAAGTCGGTGTCAACTGCGGACGAAGACGCCCAGAGCTCCACTCGCAAAGGGCCGGTCACCTCAACGTCCTCCTTCAGCGGTGGAGTCTGGAAGACGAGGATGTCGTGCCTCGACGAGAGGGGGAGATAGGGCGGCCTTGCCCCATAAACGTCTGGGGCTTCCACCTGGTCGTGTGCTCCGACCTTTGCCAACGGAACGCTCAACATCTTATATAGCGCGCGAGCGCGTTCGACACCCCATGCTCGCTCTATGAGACCGAAATACTCCGGCTTAGGAAGTCGAGTAGATAGGGCGGAGATGTTGCCGCCTATTGTCGGGGCTGGGTCCTCGGGATCGTAGACGTAACTTGTCGAGGAGCATCTCTCGCCCGGTGGCTTGGGGCCTAATAGGCCCCCCTCGTGAAGATAATAGCTCGCGTACACGGCACGAGCCAACGGCCACTCGTTTTCGTTTCTCCATCTCCCTCCGTGGTTGAGGCGCCCTTCCCTGTTCCGTCTACCATCGCCGCCACCCATAACAAAGATCTTGACCGGTGGCTCATCGAGGATGTCAGTGTCTATACCCTTTAACGTCTGGTCGAACCACCTCAACCTTAGGGCGTTGTAATCGATTGCCGCTTCCGGGCCGAAGTCGACGTCGCCCGAGTATGTCCGTGCGAAGGTCTCGGCATCACCATGGATCCACGGTCCCATGATCAGCTTCACCGGGCTCTTCTTAACCTTCGACATCTTTGCGTAGAATTCTGTCGTGCTCCTGCAGTAGGAATCGTACCAGCAACCCGAGTAGTACATTGGCACATCGGCGTGGTCGTCTATGTACTCCTCAACATCCCCCATCCATCCGCGACCTGTCCTCCTCCAAAACACGGAGTAATCAGAGTGGGTGAGTATGTCGAAGGCGAATTTCTCGTACGCGGGGGTCAGTCTGAGCGGCGTCTCGCCCCTCTTCAGTGGCCAGCGCGTGATCAACTCGTCGAAGCTGGTCTCGAGGAAGGCTGCCTCCGTAGTCGGATCGCTTGCAGCCTCCTTGCTGCTTGAGGCCATGCCATATGTCCAGGCCAGCCATCGCATCTCGAATGCCCCGGAGTGCCTGACGGAATGGAGGCCCGCGTTGAATATGCTAACGTTTGGGAACATTGAGGCGAGATGCGGTGGGTTCAGGAGGGCGAGAGCGCTCTGCACCCATCCCCCGTAGGATGTACCCATGGTCCCCACTTTCCCATCTGACCATTTCTGCTCCGCTATCCACTCGACCGCGTCGTATCCATCAGGGGGCTCGTTCGCGTACCCATAGAACTCTCCTTCGGACTTGAAACGCCCCCTGCAATCCTGAGCCACGAAGTTGTACCCCCTCTTGACGAAGTACTCCGCCTTTTCCACCATCCCCGTTTGTTCCTTATTGTAGGGCGTCCTCTCGAAGATCGTGGGGAACTTGCCCTCGATGATCCCGCCTTCCCGCGCGAGCCGGTAAACATCGGTTGCCAGCCGCACCCCATCGCGCATATTCACCATGACATCCTTCATTATTGCGAGGTCGTACTCAACTTCCGACAAGAAAACACCAATTTACGTATCGGTATGTTCGTAATAATTTTATTGCCGGAACTGCCGATTGGTTTCGAT
>JAUWBQ010000046.1 GCA_030601645.1 Candidatus Bathyarchaeota archaeon
TGGCTGGATAAATTCAACGGATTCCTCATCCATTCATACCAAAATGAGTACCTAAGCACACCAAAAATCACACTCAGAAAAGTGAAGAAAAAGAAAAGATGGATAAAATTCAAAACCCAAGCCATCCGGAGGGAGCTAGGCCGCGGCTTAGGAGACCTGTACGAGGAAGCCCTGAAACACTGCAAGAACCCAGAGCTAACGGTCACCCAACGGGAGAAGTGGTCCCGCCTCTCCTCCTACATCGCCCAGACCATCAACACAATCCTCAACGCATACGACGAGGTGGCCATCGAGAAGTCCATCTACGACCTCAAGGAGTACGTCCGCCAGAATGTCGAGGCAACCTGACGGATTCCCCAAGCGCACGAGATGGAGCAGAGAATTCGACTCCCTCCACAGGAGACTGGTCGACAAGTTCGGCGACGAAGCCCAAGCCGACATCCCGGAGGACCCGATCCAGTTCATAGAGGAGTACCTCGGCTTCACCTCCACCACATACCAGAGGGAGCTCATAGACTTCGTCGCCTCTGACCACAAACGCATCGTCCTCAGGTGGGCACGCCAGAGCGGGAAGACCTGGATACTGGCAAGCCTACTCATCCACCACTGTGCCCACAACTCCAACCACCTCGCCCTCATCGTGGCACCCGGACTCCGCCAGAGCATGATCCTCAGAGACAAGATACACGAGCTCCTCGACAAGATCCCCCTCCCCGTACGTAGGGCCATCCTCAAGCAGCGCCTCCGCACCACCATCAAATTCCGCAACGGCAGCCAGATAGTCGCCCTCCCCAACTCGGAGCACCTCCTGCGAGGCTACACGGCCAACCTCGTCATCTGCGACGAAGCCGCCTTTTTCCACAACGACGAGACCATATTCCAGCACATCCTGACACCGATGATGGCCACAACCAACGGCACCATGATCGTCAGCAGCACCCCCTGGGGCCAGAAGACCGTCTACTACCAGATCAACCAGGACCCCGACTGGGTCCTCGTCCACGCCCCATGGACCAGAGCCCTCAACGACGGCATCTACAACCCCGAGTTCACTAAGGAGATAGACAAGATCAGACAGTCACGGCCCCAGACCTACACCATGGAGTACCTCGCCGAGTTCATCGAGGACATAGATACATGGCTCCCCCAGGACCTCCTCGCCAAGGCCATCCGACAGGACCTCGAATACACAGGCTTCAACGACACCCCCAAAGGCCACTTCTACGCCGGCATAGACCTCGCCGAGAAGGTCGACCACACAGCCATCGCCGTCGTCCAGAAGACCCCCGACGGCCTCGACCTCGTCCACATGCACAGATTCAAACTCGGCACCAGCCTCGCCTCCGCCATCGGCTACACAAAGACCCTCAACGACCGATGGACCCGAATCCACGCAGCCTACATCGACAAGACCAAACACGGAGACTACATCGTCCAGGACTTCAAGGAGGCAGGAGTCACCAAGGCCCACGGCGTCACATTCACCCAGAACTCCAAGATGGAGATGGCCCAACTCCTCAAACAACGCCTCCACGAAGGCGCACTCCGCATCCCCTACGATCGCACACTCCTCGACGAGCTCAACACCGAGCAGTACGAGCTCACCAAAACCGGCAAGATCACCTACAGCCACCCCGAGGGCACCCACGACGACCGCTTCTGGGCCCTCGCCCTCGCAGTCTACGCAGCAGAACAAGCCACCCCCATCTCAAAACCGATAGCCCTCCACCGGGGAACCTGAACCACTAGAAAGAGACTCCGCAGACACCCAAGCCCACTACATGCTGGACTCCACAGCCCGCTTCTGATACTCGGAATAGGAGAAGTACATCAAGTAGACCCCGGAGACCAGGACGGGGGCCACCGTCACCAGCAGCGCCAGCCACCCCCTCACCAACACCCCCGCGAAAGCCAGGACACCACACAGCTTGAACAACCTCCCCCCCACCTCGTGAGTCCTGTCCCAGACCTCCTCGCTGCTCAGCGTCCAAGGCGTCCTGATCCCCACGAACCAGTTCAGCCTCGCCCTCCCCATCAACACACCGATGCCGTAGAACAACCCCCCGAAGGCCGGAGCCAGCATCCTCAAGAAGTCGAACCTCCACCCCAGATTATAGCCCAAGCTCAGGCCATAGACGTAGGCCAGGTAACCCAGGAAACCGAACACGAACCAGTCGTAGCCACCCCGGAACCTCTCGATGCCCCCAGATGGATCCAGCCTGGGCAGCGCCAGCATGAACGGGAAGAGCAACAGCGAGATCACCGGTATAAAGAAGAGCCCCATGAACCTAGACCCATACCCGTCAGCCTCCCCGCTCAGCCCCCAGTGGACAGCCATCCTCTTGGGCATCAACGGATACAGATAAAACCCTACAAGAAACTGGGCCAATAACAGAACCATCGAGACCGCAACAGCCCTACGCATCCCTAACCGAGATCCAAATCGAATGCCCCGAGAAAAACATTCCCCCCATCCAGAAACCTAAAAATCACAACTTAGAACACGCGTCGAACAACAACCAAATCATCAAATAAACCCCCCACGAAACCCTTAACCAAACCCAGCCGACATTAAAGACCGCCATGGAAGAGTGCACCTACAGGCCCATCGGCGTCATCCACACCCCCCACAAGGAGCCCAAGGGGACCCCCATCCAGCCCACCGGCGCCCTGGGCATCAAAGGAACCATAGAGCTCAACCCCGAATACCACCAAGGCCTCAAAGACCTCGAAGGCTTCTCCCACATCATCCTCCTATACCACTTCCACCGGGCGGAAGGCTACTCCCTCCAAGTCAAACCCTACATGGACAAGGACACCCACGGAGTATTCGCCACCCGGATCCCCGGACGGCCCAACCCCATCGGCCTCTCCGTCGTCCGCCTCCTCGACATCGAGGGCGGCACCCTCCACATCCAGGACGTGGACATCCTGGACGGCACCCCCCTCCTAGACATCAAACCCTACGTCCCCGCATTCGACCACCGGGAGACCGACCGGATAGGATGGCTCACCGGAAGATCGGGAGACGTGCAACACACAAAATCGGACGGCAGACTCAGGTAGGATCCAACCGGAAAATAACCCTGACGCCCCCTCAGCATCTGTACTAAAACACGTGTTTTCATCGTCACGTACACGCGCGGGGTCTGGGGGATCTCAGACCACCACCCCATCTACGCCGAGTTCGACACGACCCTGGCGGACGACGACTGAACCCCGCCGCACGAGGGCCTATGCCCCAGAGTCCCCCAGCCTGGAGATCTGCTCCAGCACACGCTCCCTGATCCGACTGGGCTCCGGGAGATCCCCCACGATCTCGCCCTCCTTCAACAGGAGCCCGAGCATAGCCTCCGTCTCCCCCCCGCACCGGGGGCACCCGGGAGCCGGCTCATCCGAGGGCCGCACGACGTCAACCATGCAACCAGAGCACCTCCAGACCTGCTTCCGGCCCCCCAGCTTCCCCCTCTTCGCCGAGGGCACCCCCTCCACCTCCACGATGTCCAGGGCGAAGTCCACCGGGGGGGCGCAGCTCACCCACGTCCCCACGCCGAAGCCGTCCGCCCCAGCCTCCCCCAGCAGCCTGACCGCCTCAGCGTCCAGGCCCCCGGAGACGAATATGCCCACGCCCTCGTGGCCCCTCAGGTCCAGCTCCCACCGGACCTCCCTGATTATCCCGGCGAAGTCCCCCCGCCTCGACCCCGGCGTGTCCAGCCTGACGGCCTCCAGCCTCCCCCCCAGGGCCTCCGCGGCCCTCACGGCCTCCACCTTCTCATCCCAGTAAGTGTCCACCAGGGCCACCCGGGGAACCTCGGGCGGGAGCACCTCGTCGTAGGCCCTCCACGCCTCCACCTGGTCGCGGAAGACGACGATCAGGGAGTGGGGCATCGTCCCCATGGGCTCACCCCCTATGGCCTCCGCCCCCATCAAAGTCGAGACCCCGTCGAGGCCCCCGATATAGGCCGCCCGGTCGAGGGCCGGCGCCAAAGCCGGGTGCGCCCGCCTGGCCCCGAAGGCCACGACCGGCTTATCCCCAGCGGCGATCCTCACGACGGCCGCCCTCGAGGCCACCCCCGACTCCTGGCAGACGAACCCCAGGAGAGGGGTCTCCAGCTCGCAGAAGTCGCAGTAGGCCCCCTCGACCACCATGACCGGCTCCCGGACCCCGTGGACATCGGAGGACCGGAACAGGCTCCCCTCTGCCATCGAGTAGACATCGACGGGCCTCCCCTCGAAGAGGCGGGCCACCTCCTCCACCCCGCAGAGGACCCCCCAAGGGGCGCCGTCCGGGAGGCCTCCGGCGGTGACCTCGGCAACCACCCTGACCCGATCCTTCCCCTTAGCCTCCAGGACCCTCTTCGCCCTCACGAAGTAGACGTCGGTGGTGCGGCCCGACCTGATCTCGTCGTCCGAAGCGGTGTGGAAGATGCTCATCCGCTCCCCCCTCCCAGGAGGCGGCTCCCGATCAGCTCTCCCGAGGAGGTGATCTCAGCCCCGTACATCCGCTCCATGTACCCGAGGCTGCCCTCCTGGGCCTCGTCGGACAACGCCTCCACGCAGTCCCTCGGAACCAGGACGTCGTAGCCTCGGAAGAAGGCGTCCGCCGCGGTGTGCTGGATGCAGATGTCCGTGACAAGCCCCGAGAGGACGACAGCGTCCACACCCAGCTCCCGGAGCAGGGCGTCCAGACCCGTGGCATAGAAGCAGCTGTAACGCCGCTTCAGGATGCGAAAGTCCCCCTCCCCAGGATTCACCTCGCCCACGATCTCGGCCCCCTCGGACCCCTCGACGGCGTGCTCCCCCCAGATCTCGAACTCCGCATCCCCCACGGACAGGTGGCTGTCCGTCACGTAGACGACGGGAACCCCCCCACCCCTCGCGTAGTCCAGCAACCCCCTCAGGCGGGGGAGGATGGACGCAGCCCTCTCACCCCCAAACTTACCATACACGAAGTCGTGGATCACGTCGACGACAAGAACGGCCGGCTTCAAACCCCTTACGCTCCTGACTAACCCTCTAGAGATAACTCTGAGCGCCGCCCTATATTTACTTCAGGCCTAAGACCTCTCAAGGCCGGAATCCGTCGCCGGGAATAGAATTTCTCAAGGATCGTCTGCTGTAAAACATCCCTTAATCGAGCGAAGACCCAAGAACCTCGGCACCCCCTCGCAGTACTCGTCGTACCGCCTCCCGAACTGCTCCCGCAGCCAGGGCTCCTCGCTGAACGGGGCCAACAACAGCAACAGGATCACCAACGAACCCGTCACAAGAGCCTGAGCGGAGTCCGTCACCAAGATCACGCCGACCAGCATCAGGACGAAGCCCACGTACTGGGGGTTCCTAGAATATTTATACGGGCCAGCTACAACCAACCCTCCCTTTAGTCCGAAGCTCTGACTCAGGCCCAGAGTCCTCATCGCCCAGACGACGAGCAGCGAGGGGAAGAGGATCAGCAGGACACCCAGGGAAAACGCAAGGGGGTGCCCGATCCCGATCGAGCCCCTGTCGAGGAGCCCGACGACAGGGACCCCAACGGTGCAGATGGTGTCCACCCCCAGTATGGCCCAGAACTCCCACGAGCCTCTGCCGGGCGGTGGCCAGAGACGCCTCTCGGGCCGCAGGATGCTGTACGCCACTCCCAGCACGGCCAGGATGACTGAGGCGAGGACCGCGACATACAGCGGGAACATCCGCTACTAACTGATGACAGAGAGTAGAAAAACATTCGCGATTCAGCCGAGGCGGCTATGCCTGAGGGCAAGGCTTGAAAACACACGACCCCCCTTAAATAATCGACCCCCGATGGCCCGCGTCCTCTGCTCAGGCAGCTTCATGTGCGACTTCATCGTCCCGGACCTCCCCCGCCTCGGCGAGCCGGGCGACCTCGTCTACGCCCCCAAGGGGATCCACCTCCACCCGGGGGGCCACGCCGCCAACGTCGCCATCAGCCTCGCCCAGCTGGGAAGACGGGACACAGCCGTCGCGGGCTCCATAGGCAAAGACATCCTCGGGGACTTCATGGAAGACGAGCTCAGGAAGAAAGGCCTCGAGGTCTACCCCGAGAGGCTGGACCAACCCACCTCCAAGAACATAGTCCTGATCGTCAAGGGGGAGGACAGGCGATTCTACGCCCAGCTCGCCGCCAACACCATGCTCACCCCCGGCCACGTCCTCCGCGTCCTCGAAGAGACCCGGCCCGAGATCCTATACCAGGGCACCGTCGGGGGCCTCAGGCTCGTCGACGGAGAGCTGGACACCATCCTGGGCCGGGCCAGGGATATGGGCTGCCTCACCCTGGTCGACGTGATCAGGCCCCACGAGGAGGGCTGGAGGAGGCTCCACGAGTCCCTGCCCCTCGTAGACATCCTCCACTGCAACGGCTACGAGGGCGAGGTCCTCACCGGCGAGACGGATCCGGCGATATCAGCCCGCAGCCTCATCCAGGAAGGGGTTCGCCTCTGCCTGATAACACTGGGCTCTGAGGGCCTCGTCGCCGCATGGGGGGACACCGGGCTGAGGATGCCCGCATTCGAGGTCGACGAGGTGGACCAGACCGGGGCGGGGGACGCCTTCTGCGCCGGCCTCATCGACACCCTCCTCAGCGAGGGAGTCAACAGGAGCGACCTCCGGGGCGCCTCCCCGGGCGCGATGAAGCCCGTCCTGCTGAGGGGCTCCGCGGCGGGAGCGGCCTGCGTAACGGCCCCCGGGGCGACCACCGCGGTGACGCGGGAGAACGTAGAAGCCCTGATCAAGGAGCAGGGGAAGAAAGTCTGGGCTGAGATCCGACCCCTCTAGAGGCGAATTATATAAGGCCGAGCGCGAATACAACAGGACTCGTAATGGAGCGTCGTCTTCCCACGGGCTGCGCCCCCCTGGACGAGATCCTGGGCGGCGGCTTCCGCTTCGGAGACGTCTCCCTCGTCTACGGGGAGGCCGCCACGGGGAAGACGACCCTCGCCGTCTCAGCCCTCACCCGCCACCTGAGAGACGACCCCTGGGCCAAGGCCTACTACATAGACTCGGACCAGAAACTCTCCACCAAGCGCCTCACCCAGATCGCGGGGGACCCCCAGCTGATGGAGCGCCTCCTCATCTGGAGGCCCGAGACATTCCGCGAGCAGAGCCGGATCATCGAGGGCCTCCCAGACCTGCTCCCCAACGGGAACATCCCCGTCACGGTGGACTCCATAACCGGCCCCTACCGCCTCACCGCGGGAGCCCCCGACAGGACATTCACCGCCAACAAGGAGCTCAACCGCCAGCTGGGATTCCTCTCCGAGACCGCGAAGACCAGGGACGCCGCCATCCTGGTGACCGGCCAGGTCTACAGCGTCCTGGACGCCGACCCCCCTCAGGTGGAGCCCGTCGCCCAGAGGCTCCTCCGATACTGGTCGGACGCCATCCTCAGGCTGGAGCTCACCAGCATCCAGGGAGTCCGCCAGGCAGTCCTCGAGAAGCCCGGAGAAGAGCCCAAGGCCTGCAGGTTCAGCTTCGGAGAGAAAGGACTGGAGGAGGCAGACGGCCCGTGGTGACCCCCGCCAACCTCCTCTGGCTGGCCGAGACCATCTACATGTACCTGCCGGCCTACATCGCCAACGCCACCCCGGTCATCCTGGGCGGCGGGGGCCCCCTCGACGGGGACCGCAACTGGGCCGACGGCAAACCCCTCCTGGGAGACCATAAAACGATCCGGGGCACCCTCTCGGGCCTGGCGGCCGGCTTCATCGTCGGCCTCGCCCAGCGCAGCCTCGTGAGGGGCGCCCTCCTGTCCATCGGGGCCATTGGCGGGGACCTCATCGTCTCCTTCTTCAAGCGCCGCTTCAACCTGAAGCCGGGCGCGCTCCTACCCATCGCCGATCAGATGGGCTTCATCGTCTTCGCCGTGATCCTGGTCAGCCTCGCCGAGCCTGCGCCCACCTGGGACCGGGCCGTCGGCATCCTCGCCGCCACCCTCCCCATCCACTACCTCACCAACGTCCTCGCCTGGCTCCTCAAGCTGAAGAGCAACCCCTGGTAGTCACACCAGCCGGCGCCTAGGCACCTTCCCCGCCTCGATCACCCTCAGGCAGAAGTTAAGCACGAACTCCTCCGGGAAGGCCCGCCAAAGCCTCGCCGTCGCCTTAAACCCCGTGCAGTGGCAGGGCGAGATCAACCCCAACCCGAACTTCCCCAGCTCTGCGATCGTATGATCGATGTACTCGTCAGAGCGGCCCACGAGGTGGGTGCCCCCCACCAGGCCGTGGATCCCCCCGAAGCCGCCCAGCCTCTTCACCTGGAGCAGGGTGTTCACGGACCCGGCGTGGGCGCAGCCGGTTACGACCCAGGGTCCAACCCCGGCCATGTCCGCCCAGAGGGACTGATCGTCCAGGATCTGGTCGTCCACCTCCTCCCCGTCGACGACGATGATCCGCCTACCCCCGGCACCCGCCGGCAGCGGGGAAGGGAGAGCTCATGGAGGGGATACCCGTGGCCTGGGAGCCCGGCCTCAGGGGGCAGCTCATCGGGTTCTACGGGGGCTTCAACTTCGACCCCCAGGGCTACCGGCACGTCGACGCCATGGCCAGCTGCGAGCAGAACGGTGAGGACATGGTCATAGACTACGAAGCCCCGATAGGGGGAGAACTCCTCTACCACCTGGTGCTCATAGCGGAGTACGGAGTGGGCAATCTGGACTTCATAGTCAAGACGGCCTTCGAGCCGCCCGAGTTCCAGCTCATAGAGCCCCCGGATATCGTTGAGGCGGGAGAGCCTACCAGGCTGGAGGTGACCATCGGCGATGAGACGGACCTCGTGGACATGTCGTTCCGTTACATGATGGACGCCGGCGATAGCTGGGAACAGGAGACCATGACGACGGAAGAGTCAGGGACCTACAGCGTGACGGTGCCTGGGGGGGGATCCCGGGACGACCGTCGAATACGTCTTCGAGGCAGAGGACGAGATGGGCAACCAGGGGGAGACCGGGGGAAGCTATTTCGCCATAGGGGAGTCGAGCCTGGAGCTACGCCTCAGCGACGACGACATCATCGCCGGCGACGAGACCACGGCCAAGGGGCGGCTTAACCCTTACGGAGAAGACGTGACCCTGCTCTTCTATGAGGGAGAGACTATCTACAACTTCACCCTGACCACCGACGACACGGAGCGCTTCAACCAGAGCTTCGAGCCGAACTCACTGGGCGAATGGAGCGTCTACGCAGAGTACCCCGGGCGCGAGGCCTACTACAACTCGACGTCAGAGACCCTCAACTTCACCGTGTCAACCCGATCCACAGCCACGACCTGCCGCGTGAGCGAGGAGACCATAGAGGCAGGGTTCGGCGTGAACATAACGGGGGAGTTCAGCCTGGAGATCCCAGATGTCGCCGTGGAGATCCTGCTAAAAACCACCGAACAGGTCCAGAAGATCTACGCCAAGACCTCGGCCAACGGAAGCTTCAGCACGCCCTTCGAGCCGGACTCTAAGGGGACGTGGAGGGTCCAGGCGGAGACCTTCAGGGACGTCTTCCTCTACGAGGGCTCCGAGAGCGGATGGGCGGAGCTGGAAGTGGTCACCCCCAGCCTCACCACGACCGTCTCCCGGCTGCCCTCCATCATCGCGGCGAGAGCCGAGCCCTTCCTGAAGCCCCCCTACCTGTACGCCGTCGTGGGAGTAGTTGGCATAGCCGGGGGCGGGATAGTCTTCTACCTCAGGCGGAGAGAGTGACTGTACAAAAGACCATCAACACCTTACACGAACGTCCCAGTGTTCTAATGTATAGTTTTATAGGCCCCTGCAAGTTTATTTACTGGTTCGTCTGGGGGATGTCAGGGGGACTAGAAAGTATCGACAAGGTTTTTCAGGGTAGAAATGTTTATTGAATTGAAAGGAGCTTCAATCAGAAGCTGAGGTGATTGTAGGGCTATGTCTACGAGGAGGAAGATGCTCGCAGCCGACGAGGACATAGCCAACAGGATCGTCGAAGTGGCCAAGAGGAGGGGGTCCACCGTCTACCAGACCGTCAACGACATCCTTGAGCAGGCCCTGAGGGTCGACAGCATGGGCCTCGCCCTCAACGATGTCATCGACAACAGGGAGAAGCTCGAGAAGGCCAAGAACATGGGCCTCACATTCACCATCGAGAGGCTCCTCTACGAGATCATGGACATAGCCCACGAGCAAGTGGAGGAGAAACTGGACGACCTCTGGCTCGAGACCGGGAGATGGTACGGGAAATATTTCTCCAGTAAGAACGGCGATGCCGTCAAGGCCTTCGAGGAGGCCATGGAGCTGCTCACCCTGGGCAACCCTGTGTTCAGC
>JAUWBQ010000154.1 GCA_030601645.1 Candidatus Bathyarchaeota archaeon
GGAGGACGCGAAGGTCAGGAACCCCGCCTTCGACGTGACGCCAGCCAGGTTCATCACGGGCTTCATCACCGAGAGGGGGATCCTGAAGCCGCCCTACTCGGAGAGCATCCGCAGAGCTTTCGCCGCACCAGAGAAAGAAGATTGAAACTAGAAGTATTTTTAACCCCTGACCCATTCAGGATATGATCTTCATTTGACCATCAAGGTCCTCCTCGACCCCATCAACAGGGAGCTCCAAGCCGAGAAGGGAGACATCCTCCTGGACGTTATGAGGGAGGCCGGGGTGAGGATCGAGAGCCTCTGCGGGGGGAAGGGATACTGCGGCAAATGCAAGGTAATCCTCGAAAAGGGGCGGGTGGAGAAAAAGTCCACGATTCCCGATAAATTCCTCTCCCATGAGGAGCTCGACGGGGGGTACTATCTGGCCTGCATGGTGAGGCTCGTGGAGGACTGCGAGTTCACCATACCCACCGAGAGCAGGATCGACAGCCCGAAGATCCTCCTCAGCGCCGAGCTCACCTTGGAAGATTTGGATCCGAGCTCCAAGAAATACATCTTGGAATCATCGCCCTTCGTCGACACGCCCCTCCTCATTCCCCATAAGAGGATAAAGCTCAGGGACTACACAGGTCTCCAGCCCCGGGTGGGCGACGAGATCTACAGCAAACTCCAGATGCTGGGCGACCATGGGCCGGTCACGGCGACAGTGTCCATGACCAACGGCTTCCCAGAGATCATCGACGTCGAGCTTGGGGACAGGACGACGTTCAACTACGGCGTCGCCATAGACATCGGCACCACCACCATCGTGGGCCTCCTCGTAGACCTCGCCACGGGGGACATCCTCGCCAGGGCCTCGGAGATGAACCGGCAGATAACCTACGGGGAGGAGCTTGTGACCCGCATCTCATTTGCCAGGACTGAGGAGGGCCTAGTCCGCCTGCAGAAGATCGTGGTGGACAGCATCAACGACGTCATAGCGAAGCTGACGGAAGAAGCGAGGATAGAGCCTAAGGACATCACAGACGTCTGCGCAGGCGGGAACACGGTGATGAACCACCTCTTCGCAGGCATCGACCCGAGATACCTGGAGATCGCCAACGTAGAGGTGGACCGGGACCCCATCATCAGGAAGGCCAAGCAGCTGGGCCTGGACACCAACCCCGAGGCCTACGTTTACTGCGTCCCCAACGTGAGCAGGTTCCTCGGCGGAGACGCCATCGGAGACGTCCTGGCGTCGGACATGCACAAGAAGGATGAGATCAGCCTCATGGTGGACCTGGGGACCAACGGGGAGATCATCTTCGGCAACAGCAGCTGGCTCTTCTCCAGCTCCTGCGCCTCCGGACCGGCCTTCGAAGGAGAGGGAGTTAGGCACGGGATGAGGGGCGCCAGGGGCGGCATCGACCACGTCAAGATCGATCCGGACACATACGAGGCAGAGGTCACCATCATCGGCGGCGTTCAGCCTAAAGGCATCTGCGGCTCGGGCCTCATAGACCTGGTGGCGGAGCTATTCGGGGTGGGCCTCCTCGACTTCGTCGGCAAACTTGTGCCAGGCCTGACCCCCCTCGTAAGAGAGGGAAAATGGGGGTTGGAGTACGTTGTCGTCCCCGCGGAGAATACGGCCATAGAGCAGGACATAGTCCTCACCCAGGCCGACCTCGACTACGTCGTCGACTCCAAGGCTGCGGCGTGCGGGGCCATCACCGTCCTCATGAAGAAGCTGAAGATAGGCATATACGACATCAAAAACCTCTACGTCGCCGGGGCCTTCGGCACCTACACGGATCTTGAGAACGCGATCAGGCTAGGCATCTTCCCGGAGCTCCCCAACGTGGAGGTCCACCCAATAGGGAACGGCTCCCTATCTGGGGCGTACGCCACACTGATGTCCATGGAGAAGCGGAGGGAGGCTAGGGAGATCGCCAAGAGGACGGTCTACGTGGATCTCCTGGTCGACGTGGAGTTCATGGAGGAGTACTCCCGGGCCCTCTACCTCCCCGGAGCCAAGGAGTATTTCCCGAGCCACAGCAGGAAATAGGGCTCCCGGTAGTGGATGAACAGATTTAAATCCACGATGATTGAATCAATCTTGTTCCGAGCCGGATATCGGAGCTTCACCGACCCGCCCTAGCTCAATGGCAGAGCATCCGGCTGTAGTCAACGCCCCGCGGGGCGATGGCAATCAAGCCATGAGCAGACACCGGAGGGTTCCCGGTTCAACTCCGGGGGGCGGGACCATTCCCATAAGATAAGGACCTCCAGGTGGATGTTTTTAAAAGGGGCTCCGCCTCCCATAAGGCGTGGGAAACCCTTGAACGTCTACATGGACCATGGAGCGGCCCGGCCCGTGGACCCCCGCGTCCTGGAGGCCATGATGCCATACTTCTCACACTCCTTCGGGAACCCCTCCTCCTTCCACGGTAAAGGGTTCGACGCCCAGAGGGCGATGAGGCAATCCAGAGAGCGGGTCGCCTCCCTCATAGGCGCTGACTCCTCGGAGATCGTCTTCACATCCTCCGCCACCGAGTCCAACAACCTCGGGATCACAGGAGCGGTGAGGAGGTATAGAAAACGGGGAAACCGAATCGTCATCTCCAACATCGAACACATCTCGGTCATGAACGTCGGGAAGGAGCTCTACCGGGAGGGCTTCGAGATCAAGTACATCCCCGTCGACCGGGAAGGCCTTATCGAGCTGGACGCTCTGGAAGAGCTGATCAACGACAAGACCATCCTCGTCTCAGTCATGGCAGCCAACGGTGAGATCGGGACGATCCAGCCCATAAAGAAGGTAGCCGAGGTAGCTCACGAGCGCGGGGCCCTGTTCCACAGCGACGCCACGGCCGCCGGCGGTCAGATCCCCATCGACGTTTCAGAGACAGGCGTGGACCTCCTGACGATGTCCTCCAACGACCTATACGGACCGAAAGGGGTGGGGGCCCTCTACGTGAAAAAGGGCTTGAGGGTCAGACCTCAGATGCTGGGAGGAGGCCAGGAAGGGGGGGCACGCTCAGGCTCTGAGAACATCCCGGGCATTGTGGGGATGGGTACGGCTGCCGAGCTCGCTCAGGAGGAGTTGGGGGCCGAGTCGGAGAGACTCAAGGGACTCCGAGATGTGCTGATAGAGGGATTAGTAGAAGCGATACCCGAGTCATACTTGAACGGCCATCCCATCGAGAGGCTGCCGAATAACGCCAACGTCAGGTTCAGCTACATAGAGGGGGAATCCCTGATCCTGAGCCTCGATCAGCTGGGTATCCAGGTCTCCTCGGGATCGGCGTGCACTGCGAAGACCCTGGAGCCCTCCCACGTCCTCAGGGCCCTGGGGCTGAAGCACGAGGAGGCCCACGGCTCGCTGGTGTTCACTTTGGGAAAAGATAATAGGGAGGAGCATGTGGAGTACGTGATACAGCAAATGCCCGATGTGGTGAGGAGGCTTCGGGCCATGTCGCCTCTCACCCCCGAGGAGCTGAGATGATGTACTCGGAGAAGGTGCTCGACCACTTCAGGAACCCCCGGAACGTGGGGGAGATCGAGGATCCCGACGGAGTAGGGACCGTGGGAAATCCAGTGTGCGGAGACGTCATGTCCATCTACATCAAGGTGAACGACGACAAGATTGCGGACATCAAGTTCAGGACCTTCGGCTGCGGCGCCGCCATCGCCACCACCAGCATGACCACCGAGCTAGCCAAGGGGAAAACCCTGGACGAGGCCATGGAGATCACAAGGGAGAAGGTGGCCGAGAAGCTCGGAGGCCTCCCGCCAGTCAAGATGCACTGCTCCAACCTGGCGACGGACGCCCTCCACGAGGCCATAGAGGACTACAGGAAGAAGAAGGGTGAATGAGAATGGATAAAGAGAACTTGAAATGTCCCGTGTGCAAAGACCAGCTAGACGTAGACGAGTGCGCCTTCGTCATGGTGATCAAATCGGAAGAAGGCGAGGACATTCTCTGCTGCTGCCCCACTCAGGCAAAGTTTATTAAAAACGACTAGTCTACCTTCGAATATACAGCACGTTGGGTCGGAATTGGACAAGAAAAAATTGGCGACCTTCATATCGGCAGCGATGAATGCGCCCCTCATAGCGATTCTTACGTTCGTTCCCTTGATCCTGTCCCAGAGGCACGACTCCCAGATGCTCCTCATCGGGGTTACCACCCTGTTCGGGGCGATACTCCCCCTTTCGTCGACCTATTACCTTGTTAGAAAGGGAATAATCCCGGACATCTATGCATCAGACAGGGCTAGCAGGACGGAGCCCTTCCTCTGGGCCATGGCCTCCTACCTCCTGGGGGTCACGGCGCTCCTATATTTCGAGGCGCCCTTCGCAGTCACGGCCCTTATGGCCTGCTACTTCGTGAACGCAATCACCATGCTGCTGATCACCATGTCCTGGAAGATCAGCATCCACGCGGTGGGGGTCACCGGCCCGATCACGGCTCTGGTATTCCAGCTGGGGGCGAATATGATACCCTTCTTCCTGCTGATGCTGCCTGTGGCCTGGGCGAGGATCGAGCTCAAGGCCCACAACGTGAAGCAGGTGATAGCCGGCGCGGTGCTGAGCACCATTCTGACATGGTTCCAGATGGTCTTCTACGTGAACTTCCTGCTCCCCATGATATGAGAGGGAAAA
>JAUWBQ010000121.1 GCA_030601645.1 Candidatus Bathyarchaeota archaeon
AATATCTAACCTCGCCGATCACCGACTCGTCCGCGCAGAATGCGTGGTCAAGAAAGAGGACCTCGGCGGAGAGAAAGTCGTGGACGATGTCGTCTCCGCCTGGGCTTTCGCCGACGCCGACCCCTACAGAGCCGCGACCCATAACAAGGGAATCATGAACGGCGTCATCGCAGTGGCCCTTGCGGTGGCCCAGGACCACAGGGCGTTGGAAGCCGGAGCCCACGCCTACGCCGCGCGGAGCGGCCACTACAGCTCCCTCAGCAGATGGTCTAAGAACGAGAACGGCGACCTCGTCGGCGTCTTGGAGATGCCGATGGCTGTTGGCATCGTCGGCGGGGCGACGCGCACTCACCCGATCGCACGCTTGGCCCTCAAGGTGATGGGAATATCGAAGGCCGCTGAGCTTGCCGAGACAATGGCTGCCGTCGGCCTCGCCCAGAACCTGGGTGCCCTGAGAGCCCTTGTGAAAGAGGGCATACAGCAGGGCCACATGCGCCTCCACGCCCGCAACCTCGTGGTGATGGCAGGGGCCGAGGGTGATCTCATCGGCAGAGCGGTGAAGGCCCTGGTCGAGTCCGGGGAGATCCGCTTCGACAAGGCCCAGGAGATCGTGAAGCGGCTGGAAGGCTGAAATTTCAGTGATTTTTTATGACGATTCTCATCGACGATGCGGGATATGGCGATCTTCTCTCAGGAGCTGTAATAGGGGCTTATCGACCGGAGACGGACGCATTCGCCTACGATCTCATCGACGTCAAGTATTTCCAAAAGCCGTTGTTCGAGAGGAAAGAGTACCAACGGCAAGCTGGTCGGATAGCGAAGAGGCTGGTGGAGAGAACCGGCCTCGATGATGGGGAGCGAATCGAGATCTGCAGGGGTGACATCCTGGACAAGGCGGCGGAGGTTCTCACCGAGATCTATGGGGAAGACAGGATTACACGGGTGAAGGTGGAAGGGAGAGCCCAAGAACTCATCGAATCCGCATACCTCGACGAGATACGGAATCTCGGCTACGAGCCCATACCCGACAGGATGGAGAAATGGGGGAAGAGCTTCTGGCACATGTACAGGTGGCTGAGGAACAACCCCAAGATGAGAAAATATTCAAAGTCAGGATGGCCCCGACTCAAACGCTACAAGCTCTTCAGATAGTGGAGGATTGATAATTTTATAGGGGGGATGCACTCCTTCTAGATAGATGGTAACATGAAGCCCTGGCTGCTTAACATCCTCGCATGCCCCATCGACAAACACCACCCCCTCGAAGCCTACCTCTTCAGCTGGGAGACATCCGAGGAGGAGATCGAGAAGATTACTAAGGAGGCGGGTGTGCCCTCCAAGTTTTTCAAGAAGAACTACGCCCACCTTGCGAAGCAACTGGTCGAGGGGACCATAAGCCCAGATTCGATCCGAAAAATCGTCGACAAGTCGGAATCTGAATACTCGAAGAGGCTGTTAGCTGTCGCCGTCGACGCCACTTTCCGCCTCGAACAAGCGTTTGACAAATGCGAGGAGGACCTACTGAAAGAATTCCCTGAAGATATCGATGCCCTGTATCGATTCCTGAATCTCGTAGAATTGGACTCTGGCTTACTGGTCTGCCCAGAATGTGGCCGCTGGTACCCCGTAGGGAGTGCGGTGGAGACCATCCCCGAGATGCTGCCGGATGACCTCCGTGAGAAGGACAGGGACCTCGAGTGGATGGAAAGATGGCGTGGACTCGTACCCTCACACGTTCTGGAGGAAGGAAAACCATTCAATCTCTCAGAATGACGACAAACCATCATTGTATAGTGCTTCGAGGCGCATAATGGGAGAAAATGGTCAAAGAAATTAGACGGGTTAAGATGTGTGTTTAGCCTTCTCTTCGTTCAGCCAAGCTTCCAGAGCTTCCTTATCGGAGCCTTTGATGAGGTCTCCTATCTCGGCATCTAGGTTTTCAGGTGTTATAACGGCGATCCAGCCTTTGCCATAAGGATCATCGTTGATTATTGAGGGAGTCTTCAGCACCTCGGCGTTCAGCTCCGTGATCTCTCCGGTTAGGGGCGTCTTAAGGGGGCCTACCCACTTTCCGCTCTCCACGGTGCCGAGCGTCTTGCCGGCCTTCACACTCCTTCCGACCTTTCGTGTGTTCAGATTCACGAGCTTCCCCGCTGCTTCTTGCGCCCAGTCGTTGTAACCCACACGGGCCATCCCCTCCTCGATCTTCACCCACATGTGATCTCTGTGGTAGTAAAGGTCCTCGGGAAACTCGTTACCATTTATCTTAACCATGGATTTCACCACTTAGGTAGGAAATGGATTAGCAATTTATTACAATTGTGTTTATAGTGTTTTCCTTTCCTTTTTTAGGCGTCTCATAGGTTTTGTTTAAGTTTCATGAGGGCTTCCTTGAAGTCTTGAGCCGTGATGCCCGGAGTCTGGGCGTGGGTTGCATCGTAGAACTCGTCTAATTTGTTCATCAGCTCTTCCTCTTCAAGCTTCACACCGGCCAGCATCTCTTCAAGGGTGGCGACGGCCTCCTTGGGGATGACGAATAGATCGCCGCGAATCTGGACGCTCATTATCTCTTGGCCCATCATCTCGGCCCTTATACGGATGAGCTTCTTGGCCTTGTGGTCTGCCTCGACCATCTTCACATCGTGGGCGATTTTCACGGCCCTTCCTTCTCTCCGCTGGGCGGGCGGCGCCTCCATGTAGAGCCATTCTCTGGAGGTATGCCTCGGCTTGGTCTCTTCGTTGAATATCTCCCACTCCAGTTCGCTGGGCTCTCCTTTCACGAGACCCACGCCGAGAATGTCCTGGAATGCCTTGGAGTATATCGACTTCACCTCCGCGACCGTGGGTGGTTCCCCTAGCTCTCTCCTGAGGGTGGTGACCCACTCCCTCATGCTCTTTGCCATCTTGTCTCTGAATTTCTCATCGGGCACCCTCAATACTCGGGCCATGAGGTCATAGTTGAGATCGAGGATGACGTTCCCCACCAAGATGGATGCGGACTCGTGCATTCCCGCACCATTGCCGGAGATCTTTCTGCCTTCCACAACAACGTCGTTGAGGGGCTTGAACCCAGCCGGTACCCCCAGCCTCTTGTACGTCTCCACCGTCACCGAGAGGAGCTTCTCGAACATCTTCTCGACATCCTTCGGGATCACGCCCGTCTCTTTGAAGATGATCTGGTAGAAGACCTGATCCCTATCCAAGTATGTGGCTCCTCCTCCCTGGCTCCGGCGGATGACGGGGAGCCCTTCCTTCTGGAGGAATTCCACGTCCAGCTCCTTGTCCAGATCCTGGTGGTAACCCAGGCAGGCGTAAGGGCTACTCGGCTGAAGGAGGATCAACGTGTTGGGTGACTCGCCCCTATGAACGGCCTCTGCCACAGCCTCATAGAAAGTCTGGGCTACGATAGGTTCGGAATAATCTAGGTCTATAAGCCTCCACGTTTCCATGTTTTGTCAACTACTACGAACTCTATAACTCTTGAATATTCTTGATCAAGCTATAAGATTATTGAAAAAGCCTGATCGCAATGAGCTTCTCTAGCATGAAGACTCGTGTGCGTGTTTTCGAGTCTCAATAAAAGGCTTTATATATACCGACTCTGGGGGATTTCTGAGATATGGCGATTTTATTGACGTTTTCTATTCAAAAATCAAGTGGTGAGGAAAGATGATGCCTGGAGAGCTTAAGGAAGACCTAGAGAAAATCGTGGGAGAAAATAACGTATCAGATAGCATGTTCGAGAGACGACTGTACGACCACGATATAGCCCCTCTCCCTTCTGAGATTTCCATGATTTTCAAGACTATACCAGACGTCGTCGTCAAGCCTCGAAACAACGATGAAGTCTCTGAAATCATAGAGTATGCAAACTCAAACAGAGTGCCGATAGTTCCCCGGGGGGCTTCTACGTGGGGGTATGGGGGCACCATCCCAACGAACGGCGGCATAGTCCTCGAACTCACGGGGCTCAAGGACATCGGTTCCATCGACGAGGATTACATGACCGTGACGGTGGGAGCGGGTCTCAGATGGAATGATCTGCTGGAATATCTAGATGAACGCGGCTTCGCGTTTAATGTCTATCCTTCGAGTGCTCCTTCTTCCACTGTGGGCGGCTGGATCGCAACGGGGTGTCTGGGCATAGGCTCCTTGAAATACGGGCATCTAAGAGAGCACATCAAGGAGCTCAAAGTCGTGACCCCGACGGGTGAGACTCTCTCATTGTCGAGAGAGAGCGAACCGGATTTATTCGAATCGTTCTTTGGCTCTGAGGGCACCCTGGGAGTCATCACCGAGGCAACGCTTCGCATCCATCTCAAAGCCGAGAAGATCTCGCCCCAACTGGCCGAGTTTGACAACATCGGGACAATGGAGGATGTAATATCGAAGGTTGTCGTGATGCCAAGCAAACCTTTCTTCATCGAGATGCAGGACAGGGATTACCTCGAGATCAAGAGGGAGATGGGCCTCTCCGAACTTGAAGCGGAGATAATCGCATTGTTCATCTACGAAGGCACATCACAGCAGGTCCAAGAGGACGTGTCAAACCTCAGGGAGATCGTCTATGGAGCCGGAGGCTCCATGCTACCCGCCGATGAAGCCGAAGAGGAGTGGAAAGAGAGGTTCTATCATATGAGGATAAGGAAGGCGGGGCCTACGCTTCTGGCGGGAGAGGTCACCCACCCACTATCCAAGCTTCAATACGTTTTTGACGAGACTCGAAAAATCAAAAAGAAACACGATCTAAAACTGGGCATCACGTGCTTCATGGTCTCCGAGGACACTGTTCTGTACATGCCGATGTTCCTCGCCGATGAGCGCGTGAGATGGAAGTTCATGTCACTGCTGCCAGTCATAAACGAGCTAACGGCAGTCGGATTGAGGGCGGGAGGCGGGCCTTACGGCTTCGGGATCTGGAACTCCTTCTTCCTCAAGCAAGTGTATGGCGAGGAGAAAGTCAGGGAGATGAAGGAGAGGAAGAAGTTGCTGGACCCGAACGATGTGATGAATCCTGGTAAGATGTATCAGGTCAAGACCAAGTACGGCATCCCCCTCTGGGGGACCGCCTTCAAGATCTTCACGTCGCTGCTGCGAGTGCTGAAGTATTTCTGAGAAGGTGACAAGAATGAAGATGTCTGAAATAACGAAACGCGATCTCGAAAACGACCTCTACTCATGCGCCCAGTGCGGATACTGCCAGGAGACCTGCCCGATCTACACCGAGATACCGTGGGAGTCGGCCTCACCCAGGGGGAAGCTCTACTGGATAAAGAGCATCATGACCACAGGCTTCCTCAGGCCGAACATCCAAGCGGACGAGAACTTCGTGCACAGGATCTACCAGTGCACCCTCTGTGGGCGTTGCCACGAGGTCTGCCAGACATCCCTCGACACCATGGGCATCTGGAAAACCGCCAGGGCTGAGATCTTCCTCTCGGGTCAACGGCCGAAGAATCTGTCCTCCATCGCAGATAACCTCGAGGAGTCGAGGAATCCCTACGGGCTGGACGAGGACATGCGCCTCGACTGGACGGACTATACGGATCTTGAGGACGCGCCGCTGAAGGACGAGGCCGAGATCGCCTACTTCGTCGGATGCACGACGGCGTTCAAAGGGGTCAACCACAACATAGCATACTCTATAGCGCAGATCCTGAATCACCTTGAAGAGGAGTGGACGCTCATCGGGGAGGACGAGTGGTGCTGCGGAAGCCCTCTGATCATGGCTGGGGAT
>JAUWBQ010000222.1 GCA_030601645.1 Candidatus Bathyarchaeota archaeon
GTTCTCTGGTGTCCGTCAGAACACCATGATCGGTGATGGAGAGGAAGTCGTATCCAGCCTCCCGGTATCGGAGAACTATCTGTTCCGGCGTCATGTGGCCGTCTGAGTTCGTCGTGTGGGTGTGCACGTTCCCCTTGAACCAGCATCCCTCCGCCTCGAAGGGATTGTCGAAGACCAGCCTCATCGTGGATCACATAGAACGTTTGAGCAGTATCTAAATCATTTTGCATTGGCGCAAGGTGGGACCTAGTTTATAATGAAGAAACGAGGAAAGGTATGGTTCATCCTGGGACATTCGAGAAAAAAAGAGTTTGAAAAGGAGAAACTGCCCTATTTTTGGAATGCTCAGCCTGGCGGAGACCGCTTGACTTTGAGGGTCTTCTTTCCCTTCTTGTCTGTCCTCTTCGCCACCAGCTTGGGCGTCTCTTTCTTCTCAGACTTGGGTTTGGGCACCTTGCTCAGGAACGGGCTATCCACCCCTGCCAAGACCACGGTTGCGTATATTTTGTCCCTGAGTTCGCTGTTGACTCTGGCGCCCCATATCACCCTGGCGCTCGGAGAGACCCTGTCCAGAACCAGCTCCCCCGCCTTGTTGACGTCCTCCAGTGTCATGTCCTCTCCACCCTCGATGTGGATGAGCGCGCCCTTGGCCTTCTTAATGTCTCCGATGTCGAGGAGCTGCGAGTTAAGGGCCTTCTCGATGGCGCCCTCGACCTTGGTATCCCCGGAGCCATCTCCGAAGCCGATAGCGCACACCCCTCCCCCTTTCATGATGGCCTTCAGGTCTGCGAAGTCCATGTTCATGTACCCTGGCCTAGCAAGAGTCTCCGACAGCTGTTTTATGAAGATGGCCACGCTCTCGTTGGCGACCCCGAACGCCTCCTTCAGAGGGAGCTCTCCCGCCACCTTCCTCAGACGGTTGTTGTCGATGACAATGACTGAGTCACAGACGTCTGCGAGCTGCTGAAGTCCTTCCCTGGCCTTCTCCACCCTCGTCCCTTCGACGTCGAAGGGTATCGTCACGACTCCGAGGGTGAGGTTCCCCATCTCCTTGGAGATCTTCGCGACGAGAGGCGAGGCTCCCGTGCCCGTGCCGCCGCCCAGAGTGGTGATGACGAAGACGAGACTCGAATCCTCGACGGCCTTCTCGATAGCCACTGCGCTCTCCTCGGCGGCCTTGAGGCCCTGCTCGGGGAAACCCCCGCATCCGAGGCCCCTTGTTGTCTTGTACCCGAGGAGGATCTTGTCGTCGGCCTTGGATACACTGAGGTGCTGTGCGTCGCTGTTCAGGGCGATCGTCCTGGCGGAGATGACATCCTTCTTCATCCATGAGACGATGTTGGAGCCGCCTCCGCCTACGCCTAGGATGCTGATCTTGGGGACCGCCTCTCTGGCGACCTCTTCGATGCTCTTCTCCTGTACCATTGTAGGATCTATTTCGGCTTCAATCTGCACGATTATTCCCCCTTGTTTTCAATCTGTATCAAGAATACAGTTTAATTTAGGAGTGTGTAAGTAGCTGGAACGACACACATCTAGGGTCGTTTTTAAAGCCAGATCGAGTTCATAATACGCTGAACCGGACGATGCAGATAACTAATGTTCACAGAGGTTTTTGTAATTTCTTCGGGGAGGTGAGACCTTCATTGCCACATACGGCATTTGAGGGGCTCAACAAATGATCTTGAATAGGCAGTAATTAGCAATGGAAGAGGAAAAAGGCGATTAAAAGGCGGTTAACGCCCAATACCTACGAATTTTTAGCTGAGAACGGCGGATGACACGACGAGGGCGAGTAGCTTATTAAGTCATTAATAGAAAATAGCTTACGACATGAAATCTGAGTACGTCCCGCCAGGGTTCAAGGGAGAAGGCTATCACTGCCCTCACTGCGGGGTGTTCGCCCACCAGCACTGGTACGATGTAACCTTGGAGGATGACTCAGAGAAGGGCACGAGCAGCGCCGGAGCGGTCCTCTCCGTCAGCACGTGCGAGAAATGCAGCAACTTCACCCTCTGGATAGACGGGAATATCATCTACCCCGTCTCGGGGAAAGCCCCCCTCCCCCTCGAAGACATGCCCGAGGAGACCAAGAAGGAGTTCCTCGAAGCCAGGAGCATCCTAGACGCATCCCCGAGGTCGGCGACGGCTCTGCTGAGGTCAGCTCTGGAGAAGCTGATATCCCACCTCGGGGAAAACGAGGATATCATCGACAACATCGAGAACCTGAAGAACAGGGGGCTGGACGCCAAATTCCAGCAGGCGCTCCACTCGGTCAGGATGATAGGGGAGGAGGCCGTGAACCCTGGCCAGATAGATCCCGGGGACGACGAGGAGACCGCCCTGATACTCTTTAATCTGACGAACCTTATCGTCGACATCCTGATAACCCAGCCGAGGAGGGTTGACGAGATCCTCGAAAAGCTCCCGGGCCCAAAAAAAAAGTAGATAGCGCCCCGGGAGGCGTCCTCAACCGGCTTAGGGGCGTCCAGTGTCGTGTTGCTTCTCCAGGCTCAGGCCAGGACCGCGAGGATGTAGACCCCGAGGAACATAATCCCGGAGCTCAGTAGCCTCACCCTGCCGTATCTCTCCCCTAGGAGGAGCACCCCAGCGGCGGCGCCCAGGACCACGCTCAGCTGCCTCAGGGCGAGGATGTAGCTTACCTGCACCAGGCTCATGGCTACCAGCACCAGGATGTAACCGAACCTCATTAGGAACCCCGCCACGGTGGCCTGGGCCTTCGACTGTCTCCATTCACCGGCGATGGCGCCCCAGCCCCTCCTGTAGAAGATCACCATCGTCATGGGCACCAGGATGAAGGCCTCGAGCCAGAAGGCGTAG